>JABFWF010000034.1 GCA_013362405.1 Lysobacter sp.
TGGGTATTCATCACGTCCGTATGCACCGTCGCGCCGTGGCTGACCGGGCCGACGCCCTGCGCCAGGCCTTCGGGATTGGTCCAGGTGCGCAGCTCGACGCCGGTCTCCGCGGCGCGGCGATCGCGGAACGCGATCATCTCGCGGAACTTCCAGCCGGTATCCACGTGCAGCAACGGGATCGGCGGGCGCGCGGGGTAAAAGGCCTTGACCAGCAGGTGCAGCAGCACCGAGCTGTCCTTGCCCACCGAATACAGCATCACCGGATTGCGGAAGCTCGCGGCGACCTCGCGCAGGATGTGGAGGCTCTCCGCTTCGAGGCGATCGAGGTGGGTGAGCGGCGTCGGATCGGGCATCGGCGCGCAACGGCTGGGCTTGCCGGCATTCTAGCCACCGCGCCACGGGGACGACCCCTGCCCGGCTGCATGTCCTCATGCGGGGCCCGCCGGCCGCGCGACCGTCACCGCTGCCGGGTAAAATGCCCCGTTTCCGCGGGCACCCGCCCGCCGCTCCCACAGGAACGACCCAGGCGATGAAGATCCTCGTCGGCTACAAGCGCGTGGTGGACTTCAATGTCCGCATCCAGGTCCGGCCGGACGGCACCGGCGTGGTGACCGAGGGCGTCAAGCTCTCGCCCAACCCCTTCGACGACATCGCGCTGGAAGAAGCCCTGCGCCTGCGCGACAAGGGCATCGCCACCGAAGTGGTGGTCGCCACGATTGCCCCGGCCGACGCCCAGGCGCACCTGCGCAACGGCCTGGCGATGGGCGCCAACCGCGCCATCCACGTCGTCGTCGACGCCGGCCAGGACGTGCAGCCGCTGGCCGCCGCGCGCGCGCTGCTCAAGCTGGTGGAGAAGGAGCAGCCCGACCTCGTCATCCTCGGCAAGCAGGCGATCGACGACGACTGCAACCAGACCGGGCAGATGCTGGCCACGCTGTGGCAGCGTCCGCAGGCGACGTTCGCATCGAAGCTGGAGCTTGCAGGCGGCAAGGCGACGGTGACGCGCGAAGTCGACGCGGGCCTCGAGACGCTCGAGGTCGACCTGCCCGCCGTGGTCACCACCGACCTGCGCCTCAACGAACCGCGCTTCATCAAGCTGCCGGACATCATGAAGGCGAAGAGCAAGCCGCTCGAGACGATTCCCTTCGCCGACCTCGGCGTGGACACGGGCGCCGGCCTCGAGGCGACCTCCTACGCGGCGCCGGCGAAGCGCAGCAAGGGCGTGATGGTGAAGGACGCGGCCGAGCTGGTCGCCGCACTCAAGTCGAAGGGCTTGCTGTAGCCGCTCGTCATCCCCGCGAAAGCGGGGGCTTTCGGCAGCCGGGTGGCTGACCATCCAGCGACTTTGTCGCATCCATCAAAGACACTGGGTTCCAACCTGCGCGGGAACGACGGAACCAGGAAAACGCACATGTCCAAGGTCCTCATCGTCGCCGAACACCTCGACGGCAAGCTCAACGCCTCCACCGCCAAGTGCGTGTCGGCGGCGCAGGCGCTGAATCCCGGATCCATCGACATCGTCGTGCTCGCCGCCGAACCGGCTGGCGTGGCCGCGGAGGCGGCGCAGATCGCCGGCGTGTCCAGGGTGCTCGCGGTCGCCAATGCGGCGAACGCGCACGCGATCGCGCAGGTGCTCGCGCCGCAGATTGCCCAGCTGGCGAGCGGCTACACGCACGTGTTCGGCCCGAGCACCACCTTCGGCAAGGACCTGATGCCCTGCGTCGCCGCGCTGCTCGGCGTGGCGCAGGTCTCCGACCTGATGGCGGTCGACGGACCGCGCACGTTCAAGCGCCCGGTGTACGCCGGCAACGCGATCGTCACCGTGGAAGCGCCGGAAGGCCAGGCGGTCGTCGCCACCGTGCGCACCGCGTCGTGGCCGGAAGCGGCGCGCGGCGGCACCGCCAGCGTGGAGAACGTCACCGTCGACGCCACGCTGCCGACGCACACCCGCTTCGTCGGCCTCGCCGCCGGCAAGTCCGACCGCCCCGACCTGCAGAGCGCGCGCCGCGTCGTCTCCGGCGGCCGCGGCGTCGGCTCGGCGGAGAATTTCAAGATCATCTATTCGCTCGCCGACAAGCTCGGCTCCGCGGTCGGCGCCTCGCGCGCCGCGGTCGACGCCGGCTACGTTCCGAACGAA
>JABFWF010000211.1 GCA_013362405.1 Lysobacter sp.
AGCCGCCGCCACAGCTCCTCGCGGATCGCGCGCGCGGTGCCCGCGGAGGCCACGCCGAGCAGCGACACGCCGCGGATGATGAAGGGCATGACCGTCATCGGCAGGTCGCTGGTGGCGGCGAGCCCGGCGCTGGCGACGTTGCCGTAGGGCGCGGTCTGCGCGAGCAGGCTGGCCAGCATCGGGCCGCCGACGTTGTCGAGGCCGCCGCCGAAGCGCGCCGATTCCATCGGCCGCGTCGTCGCCAGCGCGTCGCGGCCGAGCACCTCGGCGGCGCCGAGCGCGCGCAGGAACTCCGCGTGCTGCGCCTTGCCGCTGACGGCGTGCACCGCGAAGCCCGCGCGGCTGAAGATGTCGAGGGCCAGCATGCCCACGCCGCCGGTCGCGCCGGTCACGCACAGCGGGCCGAGCTCCGGTTTCTGCCGGTTTTCCAGCATGCGGAACAGCGCCAGCGCCGCGGTGAAGCCCGCGGTGCCGAGGATCATCGCCTCGCGCAGCGACAGTCCCGTGGGCAGCGCGATCGCCCACTCCGCCTGCAGCCGCGCGTACTCCGCATAGCCGCCATCGCGCGTCTCCGACAGCCCGCAGCCGGTGACCAGCACCGCGTCGCCCTCGCGGAAGCGCGCGTCGGTGGATGCCACCACGTGGCCGGCGACGTCGATGCCGCCCACCAGCGGAAAGCGCCGCAGGATCCTGCCTTCCCCGGTGCCGGCAAGCGCGTCCTTGAAGTTGACCGACGAATACGCCGTGCGGATCACGAGCTCGCCGGGCGACAGGTCGCCCAGCGACACGTCCTCGATGCCGCTGCGGTAGCCGGCGTCGTCGTGGATGCGGAACGCGCGGAAGCGGTCGGGCACGGTCATCGCAGCTCTTTCCTCCGTTTCTCGTCCATCCATTTGCTCGCCTGCGCCGGGCGGTACGCCTTCAGCCACGCGAACAGCGCGTCGATGTCCTCGCCATGCCAGAGGTCGCGGCGCTGGTCGGAATGCAGGAAGCGCTCTTCGACCATGCGGTCGAGCATCGACGCGAGCGGCGCGTAGTAGCCCGCGACATCGAGGAAGGCGCAGGGCCTGTCGCCGAGGCCGAGCTGGCGCCAGGTGAGCATCTCGAACATCTCGTCCAGCGTGCCGAAGCCGCCGGGCAGGGCGATGAAGGCGTCGCTCAGGTCGAACATGCGCGCCTTGCGTTCGTGCATGCTGCCGACGACCTCGAGCCGGGCCAGGCCCGCGTGGGCGACTTCCCAGCCGACCAGTTGCCCGGGAATGACGCCGATCACCTCGCCGCCGGCCGCGAGCGCCGCGTCGGCGACGACGCCCATCAGGCCGACGTTGCCGCCGCCGTAGACCAGCGCCAGGCCCTCGCGCGCCAGGCGCGTGCCGAGGTCCGCCGCGCGCTCGGCGTAGACGGGGCGCGCTCCGGTGTTGGAGCCGCAGTACACGCAGACGGCGCGCATCGTCACGTCGATTCCAGCAGCACGATGCCCGCCATGCGGCGGCCGGCCTCGCGCCGCTGCTTCGACTGCAGGCGCGAGAGCAACTGCCAGAACCACGCGCCCGGCATCGTCCGGTGCAGGCGCTGCGATTCGTCCCAGGTCGAGCGGAACTCGGCTTCCTTCCAACCCGACGGCGCGAAGAACGCGGTGCCTTCGGCCGGGGCGAAGCGGAACGGCGCGTTGGCCTCGCGCAGCTTCGGCTGCCACTGCCGCTCGAGGAACTTCAGCAGCATGGGCGAGGCGAGGTCGGTGAGCCACCAGCGCGCCCGCGCGACGTCGTGCAGGTCGCGGGCGAGGGCGGCCACGTCGTCGGCCTCAAGGTAGATCAGCAGGCCTTCGGTGACGGCGAGCACCGGCCCGTGCGCGGCGGCGCGCGCGAAGACTTCGCGGCGGACGGCCGCGTCGCGCAGGTCGGCGGCGATGAACTCGACGTCGCAGCGCGGCGTCTCGCCGGCCATGTGCCCGCGGAAGGTGTCGATCATGTCCGGCATGTCGACGTGCAGCCAGCGCAGCGTCGGCGGCAGCGGCAGGCGGTACGGGCGGGCGTCGAGGCCGGCGGCGAGGTTGAGCACCGTCGCGATGCCCTGCTGCACGCAACGCTGCACGATCTCGTCCATCACCGCCGTGCGCACCACCATCGGCCAGCCCATCGTGCGGCCGCGGGGCATGCTGTCGACGATCGCCTGGCCGCGCTCGCCGCCGAGGCGGCGCGCAAAGGGATCGCGGAAGATCGCGTCCGCACGCTCGGTCTCCATCGCGCGGTAGATCGCCACCCATGCGGCGGTGTCGGAGACGTTGCGGATCGGGTTGCCGTGCGACATGGCGCTGTTCCTTGCGGGAGTCAGGCCACCCGGGCGAGCAGCCACTGGGTCAACGATACCCCGGCGAAGCCGGCGAGCGCCGCGCAGGCGAACGCGAGCCCGACGTTCCAGCCGTGCCGCAGGGCGAGCGCCAGCACCACGAAGAACGGCAGGCTGCCGAGCACGAACCAGAAGATGCCCATCGACAGGTCGGCGACCTGCTTCGCGTCGCGCGTGTCGACGTAGAGCCAGCCGAGCACCAGCAGCGAGGTCAGCGGCAAGGAGGCGACCAGCGCGCCGACCCAGCCGCTACGTCGCGCGAAAAACGAAGCCGCCAGCACCAGGGCGACGGTGATGGCGGCCTTGAGGGCGAACTGCAGGTTCACTGCAGCATCCTCGGTCAGTTCGCCTTGTGGATCGCGCGCTTGTCGACTGCCATCGCGGCGTCGTGGATGGCTTCCGACAGCGTCGGATGCGCGTGGCAGATGCGCGCGAGGTCGTCGGCCGAGCCCTTGAACTCCATCGTCAGCACGCCTTCATGCACGAGCTCCGAGACGCCGACGCCGACCAGGTGCAGGCCGAGCACGCGGTCGGTTTCCGCGTGCGCGATCACCTTGACGAAGCCGGCCGGCTCGCCCATCGCCACCGCGCGGCCGATCGCCGCGAACGGGAAGCTGCCGGTCTTGTACGGCACGCCGTCGGCCTTGAGCTGTTCTTCGGTCCTGCCGACCCAGGCGATCTCCGGCTCGGTGTAGATCACCCACGGGATCGTCTCGAAGTTGACGTGCCCCGGCAGGCCGGCGATGAGTTCCGCCACCGCGATGCCTTCCTCGAAGCCCTTGTGCGCCAGCATCGGCCCGCGCACGCAGTCGCCGACCGCCCAGACGCCGTCGACGCCGGTGTGGCAATGCTCGTCGACCTCGACCATGCCGCGCGCGTCGAGCTTCACGCCGGTGTCATCGGCCAGCAGGCCCTTGGTCGCGGCGCGACGTCCGACCGACACGAGGAGCTTGTCGACGACGAGCGTCTGCTCGCCCTTCGCATCGGCGTAGGTGAGGTGCACGCCATCCTTCTTGACCTCGGCCTTGCTGACCTTGGCGCCCAGGCGGATATCGAGGCCCTGCTTCTTGAACTCCCTGGCGGCGGTCTTCGCGACCTCCGCATCGGCGGCGGCGAGGAAATCGGGCAGCGCCTCGAGGATGGTGACTTCGGAACCCAGTCGCTTCCACACGCTGCCGAGCTCGAGGCCGATCACGCCGGCGCCGATCACGCCCAGGCGCTTCGGCACCTCGGTGAAGTCGAGCGCGCCGACGTTGTCGACGATGTGCTTGCCGTCGAACTTCGCGAACGGCAGCTCGATCGAGTCGGAGCCGGCGGCGAGGATGACGTTGGTGCCCTTCAGCTCGACTTCGCTGCCATCGTGCTGCTTCACCTTCACCACGTTGCCGGGCTGCAGCTGGCCGAAACCATGGAACGCCGTGATCTTGTTCGCCTTGAACAGCATCGCGATGCCGCCGGTGAACTGCTTCACGATCTTGTCCTTGCGGCCGATCATCTGGCCGACATCCATCTTCGCGTCCTTGAAGCTGATGCCGTGCTCGCCGAACAGGTGGCCCATGTTCCAGAACTGGCGCGAGGAATCGAGCAGCGCCTTGGACGGGATGCAGCCCACGCGCAGGCAGGTGCCGCCAAGCGCCGGCTTGCCGTCCTTGCCGATGGCGGCGTCGATGCACGCGGTCTTCAGGCCGAGCTGCGCGGCGCGGATCGCGGCGTGGTAGCCGGCCGGGCCGGCGCCGATGACGACGACGTCGAATTGTTCTGCCATTTCGAGACTTCCAGTAAGAAGTGAGTGGAGAGAAGTGGGGAGTGGGAAGAAGAGCCGGCGTTGCCTTCTCCTTTCCCGCTCCTTTGGGCCCACTTCTCGCTCTTACATGCCCAGCAGCATGCGGTGCGGGTTCTCGAGCTGGTTCTTGATGTCGACCAGGAACAGCACCGCGTCCTTGCCGTCGATGATGCGGTGGTCGTAGGACAGCGCGATGTACATCATCGGCGCGGCGACGACCTGGCCCTTCTCGACGATCGCGCGCTCCTTGATCGCGTGCATGCCGAGGATGGCGCTCTGCGGCGGATTGACGATCGGCGTCGACAGCAGCGAACCGAAGGTGCCGCCGTTGGTGATGGTGAAGGTGCCGCCCTGCAGGTCTTCGAGGCCGATCTTGCCGTCGCGCGCCTTCTTGGCGTATTCGGCGATCTGCGCCTCGACGTCGGCGAAGGACATGCGCTCGACGTTGCGCAGCACCGGGGTGACCAGGCCCTTGTCGGTCGACACGGCGATCGAGATGTCGGCATAGCCGTGGTACACGATGTCGTTGCCGTCCACCGAGGCGTTGACGACGGGGTGGCGCTGCAGCGCGTTCGCCGCGGCCTTGGCGAAGAAGCTCATGAAGCCGAGCTTGATGCCGTTGGCCTTCTCGAACGACTCGCCCAGCTCCTTGCGCATCGCCATGACCTTGCCGAGGTTGACCTCGTTGAAGGACGTCAGCATCGCGATGGAGTTCTTCGACTGCATCAGGCGCTCGGCGATGCGCGCGCGCATGCGGGTCATCGCCACGCGCTCTTCCGGACGCGCACCGGCCGCGCCGCCGCCGGTCTTGCCGCTGGCGTAGTTCACGATGTCTTCCTTGGTCACCGCACCGCGGCGGCCGGTGCCCTCGACCTGCGACGGGTCGATCCCATCCTTCGCGGCGGTGAAGCGCGCGCCGGGCGGCAGCTGGTCGACGCCCGCGGCGGCCGGCTTCGCAGCCGTGCTCTGCGCTTCCGCCTTCGGGACGATCGGCGCGGCACCCGAGTCGGTGGCCGTCGTGGCCGCCTTGGTTGCCTCCTTCTTGACGTCGCCGCCCACGGCGGGCGCCGGCGATGCCGCGGCCGCGCCTTCCTCGATGACCGCGAGCACCTGCTGGCTGGTCACCGTGGCGCCGGACTCGAACTTGATCTCCTTCAGCACGCCGTCGACCGGCGAGGGCACTTCCAGCACGACCTTGTCGGTCTCGAGGTCGACCAGGTTCTCGTCGCGCTTCACCGCGTCGCCCGCCTTCTTGTGCCAGCTGGCGATGGTCGCGTCGGAGACGGATTCGGGGAGGACCGGGACTTTGACTTCGATGGCCATGGCGGCTTCCTGGCGAAGAGGCGGAAAGGTGGGTTATTCGGGCGACGCGTCGCCGTTGACCGGATTGAGCAGCGCGTCCTGCACGAGCTGGGCCTGTTCGGCCATGTGCTCGGCGAGGTGGCCGGCGGCGGGCGAGGGCGAGCGCACGCGGCCTGCGTAGTTGAGCGTCTGCTTCGACTGCAGGCAGGCGACCAGGTGGTGGCGGATCTGGTACCACGCGCCCTGGTTCTGCGGCTCTTCCTGGCACCAGACGACTTCCGTCGCCGGCGCGAAGCGCTTCAGCTCGGCGACGAGTTCGGCGCGCGGGAACGGATACAGCTGCTCCACGCGCACGATCGCCACGTCCTTGACGCCCTGCTTCTGCGCTTCCTCGACGAGGTCGTAGTAGACCTTGCCGGAGCACAGCACCACGCGGCGCACCTTCTTGGCGCTGCTGGTGCTGTCGGGGATCAGCTTCTGGAATTCGCCGCCGGCGAGCTCGTCGAGCGAGGACACCGCGAGCTTGTGGCGCAGCAGCGACTTCGGGGTCATCACGACCAGCGGCTTGCGCGTGTCCATGCGCATCTGCCTGCGGATCATGTGGAAGTCCTGCGCCGGCGTGGTCGGCGCGCACACGATCATGTTGTCGCCCGCGCACAGCTGCAGGAAGCGCTCCAGGCGCGCCGAACTGTGCTCGGGGCCCTGGCCTTCGTAGCCGTGCGGCAGGTACAGCGCGAGGCCGCACAGGCGGTCCCACTTCGCCTCGCCCGAGGACAGGAACTGGTCGATCACCACCTGCGCGCCGTTGGCGAAGTCGCCGAACTGGCCTTCCCAGATGTCGAGCGTCATCGGATCGGCGGTCGAATAGCCGTATTCGAACGCCATCACCGCTTCCTCGCTGAGCAGCGAGTCGATGATCGTCACGTACTCCGGGTTCTGCACCAGCTGGCGCAGCGGCAGGTAGTACGCGTCGGTCTTCTGGTCGTGCAGGATCGCGTGGCGGTGGAAGAAGGTGCCGCGGCCCGAGTCCTGGCCGACGAGGCGCAGCTTGTAGCCTTCATCCAGCAGCGTGGCGTAGGCGAGGTTCTCGGCGAAGCCCCAGTCGCCCGCGAGTTCGCCGGCCGCCATCCTGCGGCGGTCCTCGTAGATCTTCGCGACGCGCGGATGCAGGGTGACGTCCGCGGGCACGTCGTTGATCGCCTTCGCGAGCTGCTTCAGCTTGCCGGCCTCGACGCGGGTGTCGGTCGGATCCGACAACTTGCCCTTGAACCAGCGCGACCAGTCGATCGCCGACGCATCCGGCTCGACCTTGACGACATCGGCGGTGACCTCGCCGGCGTCGAGCCTGGCGCGGTAGCGGTCGACGAGCGCCTTCGCCTCATCCGCCGCGAGCACGCCCTGCGCGACGAGCGCGTCGGCGTACAGCTCGCGCGTGGTCTTGTGCGCGCGCACCTTCTGGTACATCAGCGGCTGCGTCGCCGCCGGCTCATCGGCCTCGTTGTGGCCGTGGCGGCGGTAGCAGACGAGGTCGATGACGACGTCCTTGGCGAAGCGCTGGCGGAAGTCGAAGGCCAGCTGCGTGCAGAACGCGACCGCCTCGGGGTCGTCGCCGTTCACGTGCAGCACCGGCGCGCCGACCATCTTGGCGACGTCGGTGCAGTACAGCGTGGAACGCGCGTCTTCCGCCGCGCTGGTGGTGAAGCCGACCTGGTTGTTGATGACGATGTGCACGGTGCCGCCGACCGCGAAGCCGCGGGCCTGCGACATCTGGAACAGCTCCATCACCACGCCCTGGCCGGCGAAGGCGGCATCGCCGTGCATCAGCACCGGCAGCACCTGCCTGCGCGCGCCGTCGCCGCGGCGCAGCTGGCGCGAACGCACGCTGCCCGCGACCACCGGATCGACGATCTCGAGGTGCGACGGGTTGAAGGCGAGGGCGAGGTGCACCGGTTCGCCCGGCGTGGCGACGTCGGCCGAGAAGCCCATGTGGTACTTGACGTCGCCGGTATGCGCGCGGCCGTCGTCGCGGGCGTGCTCGAACTTGCCCTCGAACTCGTCGAACAGCTTGCGCGGCGGCTTGCCGAGGATGTTGACCAGGACGTTGAGGCGGCCGCGGTGGGCCATGCCCATCACCACGTCCTTGACGCCCTGCTGGCCGCCGCGGCGGATCAGCACGTCGAGCATCGGGATCAGGCTGTCGCCGCCTTCCAGCGAGAAGCGCTTCTGGCCGACGTACTTGGTGTGCAGGTAGCGCTCGAGGCCCTCGGCGGCGGTGAGCCGCTCGAGGATGCGGACCTTCTCTTCCTTTGCCAGCCCGAAGTTGGCGGCGGCGGCTTCCAGGCGCTCGTACATCCAGCGACGCTGCTCGGCGTCGGTGATGTGCATGAACTCGGCGCCGATCGAGCCGGTGTAGGTCGCCTTGAGCAGGGCGACGAGGTCGCCGAGCTTCATGCGCTCGCGACCGGCGACGCCGCCGGTGCTGAACTCGGCCGACAGATCCGCGTCCGACAGGCGGTGGAAGCCGAGCGACAGGTCCGGCGCATCCGGCTTGGCCATCATGCCGAGCGGATCGAGGCTGGCGGCCAGGTGGCCGCGCGAGCGGTACGCGGTGATCAGCCTGCCGACCGCGCGTTCGCGTTCGTCGCCCGCGCCGGCCGCGACCACGCCGCGCGCGGCGAGGCGCCCGGCCTGCGCCACCTGCGCCATGACTGCCGAATGCGGTACATCGCCGGCCTC
>JABFWF010000240.1 GCA_013362405.1 Lysobacter sp.
GGTCGGTCGCGGGCGCCGGAGCGCCGTCGGGAAGCGTGCGGCGCTGCACCACCAGTTGGTCGGCGGTCAGCGGCACGCCTGCCGCGGCCGGCGTGCGCAGCACGACGACATCGGCTTCGCGATGCGCCTGCACCGGCACGTAGAGCTTCCAGCCGGGCGCGTCGGGGCAACGCACGAGCACGGTGCGCGGGCCGCTCGCGACCGCCTGCAGCGGCTGCGCGCACGCGGCGAGGCGCAGGCGGGGGGACAGCGTGGCCTCGGCTCGGGCGGGATCGGCGCCGAGCGCCTGGAAGGCCGCCAGCCGGATCGCGTCCAGCGGCTGCGCATCGCCGGCCCGCGCCGCGGGAACGGCGAGGAAGCTGGCGAGCAACGGCAAGGCGAAGGCGAGGCGCAAGACGGGCCCGCAGCGGATGGTTCGGACGTCCGGGCACAGGCAACGGGCGTGCCAGCAAGGCTTGTTTGTAGGAGCGACGTCAGTTGCGACCGAGGCGCCCAGGTCGCGACTGACGTCGCTCCTACAGGGGAATCGAGCGGCCGGAAGAAGAAACTCGCGGCTGCAAGCCGCCCTACAAAGCAGCCCCACCCTCAACCTTTCCGCCTTCGCGCCGACATCGCGGGCATGAGCCGCGACCTCCTCGACCGCATCGACCAGCGCATCCGCCTGGCCGGCCACAACCGCCTTGCGTTGCTGCTGTTCCGGCTGGGGTCGCGTCAGCTTTTTGGCGTGAACGTGTTCAAGGTGCAGGAGGTGCTGCCGCGGCCGCCGCTGTTCCGCCTGCCGCAGCTGCCGCGCGCCTTCGCCGGCGCCGCCGACGTGCGCGGACGCACGGTGCCGGTGCTGGATCTCGCCCGCGCGATCGGCCAGCAGCACGAGCAGGGGGGCGAGCCGAACTACCTCGTGGTCACCGAGTTCAACCGCTCGGTGCAGGGCTTCCTCGTCAGCGGGGTGGAGCGCATCGTCAACATCGCGGTGGAGGACATCCAGCCACCGCCCGAGTTCGGCGGCGACTGCCATTACCTCACCGGCATGACCCGCCACCACGGGGAACTCATCCAGCTGATCGACGTGGAAAGCGTCCTGGCCGAATCCGCGCCACGCGCGCAGGAGAGCGCGCCGCTGGCGCCCGTCGATGTCGCGCCCGAGGTGCCGCGGCAGGTGCTGGTGGTGGACGACTCGCGGGTGGCGCGCAGCCAGATCCGCGCCGTGCTCGAGCAGCTCGGGCTGGAGGCGGTGCTGCTGTCCGACGGCCGCCAGGCGCTCGACCACCTCAGCCAGATGGCGCTCGGCGGCCAGCCGCCCGGCCAGCGCTACGCCATGGTCATCTCCGACATCGAGATGCCGGCCATGGACGGCTATACGCTCACGACGGAAATCCGTCGCAATCCCGCCCTGTCCGATCTTTTCGTGCTGCTGCACACCTCGCTGTCGGGCGTGTTCAACCAGGCGATGGTGGAGCGGGTCGGCGCGGACGACTTCGTGCCGAAGTATTCGGAGAGGGAACTGGCGGATCGCATCCAGGCGCGGGTGATGGCGCTGGCATAGGATTTTTTCCCTCGGGATGCTTCTCCCTTCTCGACCGGGAGACAAACCGGCGGGACTGCCGATTTGCACGGCGAAGCCGCATGTTCGGAACGAGCGCGCGCACTTCGCCTGTCCCGGCCCCCACCCAGCCCTCTCCGGGGAGAGGGCCCAAGCACGACGCCGGCACCCTCAGCCTCCGCCACCGCTGGCACGCCGCTTGCCTGACCGGGTGCAATCCCCGGAGGCGGCCATGTCCGATCCGATCCAGCCATCGTCCGAGTCCTTCCTCGGCATCCACGGCACCGCGCTCGCCCTGCGCGAGCAGCGGCTGCAGTTGCTGGCGGCCAACCTCGCCAACGCGGACACGCCGGGCTTCAAGGCGCAGGACCTCGACTTCAACGCCGCGCTCGGCGCCGCGCTGCGACCCGGCGCGGCCGCGGGTGGCGATCCGATCGACGCCGCCGTCGCCGGCGCGCGCCATGCCCGCACGTCCATCCAGCCGAGCGCCGACGGCAACACCGTCGAGAGCGAGCGCGAGAAGGCCAACTTCGCCCAGGCGGCGCTCGAGTACCGCGCGTCGCTGTCCTTCGTCGAGTCGCGCGTGCGCACGATGCTGACCGCGATCACCGGCGAATGACCCTTGGTGCATAACCCGGAGCCACCGCCATGAGCAACCTGCCCATCTTCGACGTCGCCGGCAGCGCGATGACCGCGCAGTCGGTGCGCCTGAGCACGGTAGCCAGCAACATGGCCAACGCCGACACCGTCGCCGGGACGCCGGATGCCGTCTACAGGGCGAAGCAGCCCGTGTTCGCGGCGGTCGAGGTCGCCGGCAAGCCGGAGCTGTCCGGCGTGCAGGTGAGCAGCGTGCAGGAAAGCACCGCCGCGCCGCTCAAGCGCTACGAGCCGACGCACCCGCTCGCCGACGCGCAGGGCTACGTGTACGCCCCGGACGTCGATCCCGTCGCGCAGATGGTCGACATGATCTCCGCCTCGCGCAGCTACCAGGCCGACGTCGAGGTGCTCAACACCGCCAAGGAGCTCGCCGTCGCCACCCTCGGCCTCGGCAAATAAGCCATGACCACCATCAACGGCACGGCCGGTACCACAGGCAACCCCTACGCCGGCTACGGCCTCGACGCCAGCGCGGGCACGAAGAAGAAGGCGCTCGGCCAGGCCGATTTCCTGCACCTGATGACCGAGCAGCTGAAGAACCAGGATCCGCTCAAGCCGCTCGACAACGCGCAGTTCCTCGGCCAGCTCGCGCAGTTCTCCACCGTGCAGGGCATCGAGCAGATGAACTCCGCCATGGGCGCGATGGCCAGCGTGATGGAGAACGACCAGGCGTTGCGCGCCGCGACGCTGGTCGGCCACGAAGCGCTGGTCGATGCCTCATCGCTCGCACTCGCTTCCGGCAAGGGCGTCAACGGCGAAATCGTCGCCACCTCCGCCGGCCCCATGCGGGTGGAAGTCGTCGATGGCAGCGGCCAGGTCGTGCGCCGTATGAGCGTCGACGCGCCCGCCGCGGGCAACGTCGCCTTCCGCTGGGACGGCCGCGACGACGGCGGCAACGCCGCGCCCGCCGGCACCTACACCGTGCGCGCCAGCGCCGGCAGCGGCCAGGACGCGCAGGCGCTGGCCGTGCGCGTGGCCGCGCACATCGACAGCGTCTCGATCGAGGCCTCGGGCCTCGTCCTCAATCTCGCGGGCCTGGGCAGCGTGCCGCTGTCCACCGTCCGCCGCATCGGCTGACCGCCGCACACCGGAGCGCCACCATGAGCATGCGCATCGCCCTCAGCGGCATGAACGCCGCCACCGCCGACCTCAACGTCACCTCCAACAACATCGCCAACTCCAACACGACGGGCTTCAAGGAATCGCGCGCGGAGTTCGGCGACGTGTTCGCCGCGTCCGCGTATGGCCTCTCGAAGAACGCGATCGGCGCGGGCGTGCGCCTGCAGGCGGTCGCGCAGCAGTTCGGCCAGGGCAACATCGACTTCACCGGCAAGAACCTCGACCTCGCGATCAACGGCCAGGGCTTCTTCACCCTGTCGGACAACGGTTCGCTCGTGTACTCGCGCGCCGGCAACTTCGGCGCGGACAAGAACGGCTATGTCGTCAATCCGTCGGGCCAGCGCCTGCAGGTCTACCTGCCGAACGCCGCGGGCAACAGCTTCGACACCGGCCGCCTGTCCGACCTCCAGCTGTCGGTGGGCGATTCGGCGCCGAAGGCATCGGCCAGCGTCACCGTGCAGAGCAACCTGCCAGCGAACGCGAGCGCGCCGACCGTCTCGCCGTTCAATCCGACCGATCCCAACACCTACAACCGGACGACGTCGCTGACCGTGTACGACTCGCTCGGCGCGGCGCATAGCCAGTCGCTGTACTTCATCAAGACCGCGACGCCCAACCAGTGGCAGGTCCGCACCTACATCGACGGCACGGCGGTGGGCGGCGCGCAGACGCTGCAGTACTCGCCGACCGGCGCGCTGGCGTCGCCGTCGCCGGGCCAGGTCGCGCTGCCCGCGTACACGCCCGCCACCGGCGCGGCGGCGATGAACATCACGCTCGACTTCGGCAAGTCGACCCAGTTCGGCGACACGTTCGGCCTGTCGTCGCTGACCCAGGACGGCTACACCACCGGCCGCCTGACCGGCATCGAGGTCGGCAGCGACGGCGTGGTGCAGGCGCGCTACACCAACGGCGTGTCGACGCCGCTCGGCCAGGTCGCGATGTCCAATTTCGCCAACCCGCAGGGCCTGCAGCCGCTCGGCAACAACGCGTGGGCCGAAACGGCGGAATCCGGCCAGCCGCGTCGCGGCCAGGCGGGCAGTTCGGAATTCGGCGCGATCCAGGGCGGTGCGCTGGAATCGTCCAACGTCGACCTCACCGCGCAGCTGGTCAACATGATCACGGCGCAGCGCAACTTCCAGGCCAACGCGCAGATGATCCAGACCGACGACCAGATCACGCAGACGGTGATCAACATCCGCTGACGCCATTGACGCCTCCCCCGCATGCAGGGGGAGGTTGGAGGGGTGCGAGGCGCGCAGCGCCGGGTGCCGCAAGGCGACCACGCCCCCTCCCCAGCCCTTCCCTCCATTCGGAGGAAGGAAGGAGAACGAGCATGACCGACCGCGCGCTCTACATCGCGATGACCGGCGCCAGCGCCAACCTGCAGGCGCAGGCATCGGTGTCGAACAACCTCGCGAACGCCGACACGGTCGGCTTCCAGGCCACGCTCGACGGCACCGTCGCCGCGCCGATCACCGGCGCGGGACTGGCCTCGCGCGTCGCGGTCGCCCACCGCACGCTCGGCGTCAGCGGTACGCCCGGCGCATTGATGAACACCGGCGGCGAGCTCGACGTCGCCCTGCACGCCGACCGCTGGCTCGCCGTGCAGGCGCCGGACGGCAGCACCGCGTACACGCGCGCGGGCAACCTCAGGCTGACGCCGAACGGCCTGCTGACGACCGCGTCGGGGCTGTCGGTGCTCGGCGCCGACGGTGCGCCGCTCGCGATCCCGCCCTACCAGTCGCTGCACATCGCCGGCGACGGCACGATCTCGATCGTGCCGCAGGGCCAGCCTGCGTCCACGCTCACCGAAGGCGGCCGCCTGCAGCTCGTGCAGGCATCCCCGCGCGAGCTGGTGCGCGGCGGCGACGGCCTGATGCGCGCCGCGCCGGGCGTCGCGCCCGCGCCCGCCACCGGCCCCTGCCTCTCCGCCGGCGCGCTCGAGGGCAGCAACGTCGACGCCACCGGCATGCTGGTCTCGATGATCCAGCTCGCGCGCCAGTTCGAGATGCAGGTACGCGTCTTGCATACCGAAGACCAGAACGCGCAGACGGCGAACTCGCTGCTGTCGTCGCGCTGATCCAGACCCCGCTCCACGCACTCGGCCCTGACCGGAGCCCGCCATGAACCCCGCCCTGTGGATCGCCAAGACCGGCCTCGATGCGCAGCAGACGCGCATGGGGGTGATCTCCAACAACCTCGCCAACGTCAACACGACGGGCTTCAAGCGCGACCGTGCGAGCTTCGAGGACCTGCTCTACCAGACCGTGCGCCAGCCCGGCGGCGCCACCAGCGAGCAGACCCAGCTGCCGACCGGCCTGTAGCTCGGCACCGGCGTACGCGTGGCGGCCACCGCCAAGCAGTTCGCGCAGGGCAACCTCAACCAGACCGGCAACGCGCTCGACGTCGCGATCAACGGCCGCGGCTTCTTCGAGGTGCTGATGCCCGACGGCAGCACCGCGTATACGCGCGACGGCAGCTTCCAGATCAACGCGCAGGGCGAGCTCGTCACCAACGAGGGGTACGCGGTGCAGCCCGGCCTGCAGCTGCCGGAAGGCGCACAGAGCGTGACCGTCGGCGCCGACGGCACGGTCAGCGTGCAGGTCGCGGGCCAGGCCGCACCCGTGCAGCTCGGCCAGCTGACGCTGTCGGACTTCGTCAATCCCGCCGGCCTCGAGGCCAAGGGCGAGAACCTGTACGTGGAGACCGCAGCCAGCGGCCCCGCGCAGAGCGGCGCGCCCGGCCAGGGCGGCGTCGGCACGCTCCTGCAGGGCTCGCTGGAGAGTTCCAACGTCAACGTGGTCGAGGAGCTGGTGTCGATGATCGAGACGCAGCGCGCGTACGAAACCAACGCGAAGGCGATCTCGACGACCGACTCGATGCTGGGTTACCTCAACAACAACCTGTGAGTGGTGCGATGAACGTCTTTGGCGTCATCCCCGCGAAGGCGGGGATCCACGACCGCCGTCATGGGTCGGTCTCCGTGGTGGCTTCCCGCTTTCGCGGGAATGACGGTGTCTTTCTGCGCCTCTCCAGCGTCGTGGCGTTCACCCTCGCCCTCGCCTCCTGCGCCACCGTCGGCCGGATGAGCGGCGACGTGCGCCCGTTCGCGCCGACGGCCGACTACACGGCCGCGCCGAATGCACCCGCCGGCCATCCGGCGGCTCCCGCGGGCCATCCCGCCGCGGCCGGCTATCCCGCTCCGCCCGTCCAGCCTGCGTACGCCGCGCCACGGCCGGGCGACGGGGGCGGTTCGATCTACGCCGGCGCAGGCGGCCAGGCCATGCGCCTGTTCGAGGACAACAAGGCGCGCAACGTCGGCGACCTGCTGACGATCGTTCTCGTCGAGAACACCGCCGCCAAGACCAACGCGCAGACGGCCGTCGCCAAGGACAACACCCTCGGCATGGCGGCGCCGACCATCGCCGGCCAGTCCGTCACCTTCCATGGCAAGAACGTGCTCGAGGCCGAGATCGCCGGCAAGCGCAAGTTCGCCGGCAACGGCGACTCCTCGCAGAGCAACCAGCTCAACGGCCAGATCACCGTGCGCGTGGTCCAGGACCTCGGCAACGGCAACCTGCTGGTGCGCGGCGACAAGCAGATGCGCCTGAACCAGGGCGACGAGCTGGTGCAGATTCAAGGCATCGTCCGCCTGGCCGATATCTCCCCGGACAACCGGATCACCTCGGACCGCGTCGGCGACGCGCAGATCGTCTATGGCGGCCGCGGCACGCTCGCGCGTTCCAACGCGATGGGCTGGCTCGGGCGGTTCTTCAATTCCGCGCTGTTCCCGTACTGAGGTGCCGTCGTGAAGCGCTTGCTCCTGGCCACCGTCGCATTGCTGCTCGCCGCCGCGGCGCCCGCGCATGCCGAGCGCATCAAGGATCTCGCCCAGGTCGCGGGCGTGCGCGGCAACCCGCTCGTCGGCTATGGCCTCGTCGTCGGCCTCGACGGCAGCGGCGACCGCACCTCGCAGACGCCCTTCACGGTGCAGAGCCTGAAATCGCTGCTCTCCCAGCTCGGCGTCACCATTCCGCCGGGCGTGAACCCGCAGCTGAAGAACGTCGCCGCGGTCGCGATCAATGCGGAACTGCCGGCCTTCGCCAAGCCCGGCCAGACCATCGACGTCACCGTCTCCTCCATCGGCAACGCCGGCTCGCTGCGCGGCGGCACCCTGCTGATGACGCCGCTCAAGGGCGCCGACGGGCAGGTCTACGCGATCGCGCAGGGCAACCTCGTCGTCGGCGGCTTCGGTGCGTCGGGACGCGACGGTTCGCGCATCTCCGTCAACGCGCCCAACGGCGGCAGCATCCCGAACGGCGCGATCGTCGAGCGCGCGGTCGCCGGCGCGGCGCAACCCGGCGGTGCGCAGGGCGGCAACGTCACCCTCAACCTCCACGAAGCCGACTTCACCACCGCCGCGCGGATCGTCAACGCGGTCGATGCCGCGTTCGGCCCCGGCCGCGCGCACGCGCTCGACGGCGTGACCATCGAGGTCGCGCCGCCGCCGGGCGACCGCATCGCCTTCCTCGCCCAGCTCGAATCACTCGACGTCGACCCGGGCGCCGCGGCCGCCAAGGTGATCGTCAACGCGCGCACCGGCACCGTGGTGATGGGCGGCCAGGTCACCGTGCTGCCGGCGGCGGTCGCGCACGGCTCGCTCACCGTCACGATCACCGAAAGCACGCAGGTCAGCCAGCCCGACGGATTCAGTCGCGGAAGGACGGTCGAGACGCCGCAATCCGACGTGCAGGCCAGCGTCGACGGCGGGCACATGGTGCTGTTCCACGGTGGCACCTCGCTGGAAGCCATCGTTCGCGCGGTCAACGCGGTCGGCGCCGCGCCG
>JABFWF010000053.1 GCA_013362405.1 Lysobacter sp.
CGGAGCCGTCGCGCGCAACGGCCGCGCATGAAAAAACCGGCCTCGGGGGCCGGAGTTTTCGGTACCACCGACGCCGCTCAGTGGTCGTCGTCTTCGATCAGCTCGGCATAGTCGTCCGGCGAGAGCAGTTCGTTGAGCTGCTCGGGCTCTTCCGCCTGGACCACGAAGATCCAGCCGTCGCCGTAGGCATCCTCGTTGATGGTCTCCGGCTTGTCCGACAGCGCGGCGTTCACCTCGACGACCTTGCCGGTGACCGGGCTGTACACGTCCGACGCCGCCTTGACCGATTCCACCACCGCCGACGCGTTGCCCGCCTCGACGCGGTCGCCGACGTTGGGCAGTTCGACGTAGACCAGGTCGCCCAGCAGGCCCTGCGCGTGGTCGGAGATGCCGACGGTGACCTTGCCATCGCCTTCGAGGCGGGCCCACTCGTGGGACTTCAGGAACTTCAGGTCGCCGGGGATCTCGCTCATCGTGCTGCTCCGTGCAATGCGGTCGTTGGGGGAAGGAAGCCTAAGTGTAGCGAAGCGGGGCGCGGCGCAAATCACATGCCAGGCTGTGCCTTGCCCTCGCGGACGAACGGGAACTTCACCAGCCGCACCGGCACCTCGCGGCCGCGGATGTCCACGCGCACCGCGCCGGGTTCACCGCTCGGGATGCGGGCGAAGGCGATCGCCTTGCCCAGCGTCGGCGAGAACGTGCCGGACAGCACTTCGCCCTCGCCATTCGCGGTCAGCACCTTCTGGCCATGGCGCAGCACGCCCTTCTCGTCCATCACCAGGCCGACCAGCTGGCGCGGCACGCCCGCGGCCATCTGCGTCTCCAGCGCGCCGCGGCCGATGAAGTTTCGGCCCTCGTCGAGCGCGATCGTCCAGCCGAGCGCCGCCTCGTAGGGCGTGACGGTCTCGTCCATGTCCTGGCCGTAGAGATTCATGCCGGCTTCCAGGCGCAACGTATCGCGTGCGCCGAGGCCCGCGGGCTTCACGCCCGCCGCCAGCAGCGCGTTCCAGAAGGCGACGGTCTGCGCTTCCGGCACGATGACTTCGAAACCGTCCTCGCCGGTGTAACCGGTGCGGGCGACGAACACCGGAACGCCCTCGGTGGTGGTCGCCTCGCCGGCGGCGAAGCGGCCGAGCTTGCCGATGCGCGCGCGGTCCTCCTCGCGCAGCAGGCCCAGCACCTTGTCGCGCGCGTTCGGGCCCTGCACGGCGACCATGCCGTACTCCGGGCGCTCGGTGACAGTGACGTCGAAGGCCTTCGCCTGCCCGGCGATCCACGCCAGGTCCTTGTCGCGGGTGGCGGCGTTGACGACGAGGCGAAAGAAGGTCTCGCCCATGTAATAGACGATCAGGTCGTCGATCACCCCGCCCTGCTCGTTGAGCATCGCGGTGTAGAGCGCCTTGCCCGGCACCTTCAGCTTGTCGACCGAGTTGGCGACCAGCTGGCGCGGGAACTCGCGCACGCGCGGGCCGGTGAGATCGACCACGGTCATGTGCGAGACGTCGAACATGCCGGCGTCCTGGCGCACGCCGTGGTGCTCGTCGATCTGCGAGCCGTAGTGGATCGGCATGTCCCAGCCGCCGAAGTCGACCATCTTGGCGCCGAGCGCGCGGTGGGTGTCGTTGAGGATGGTCTTCTGGGTCATGGGCGGGGGCACGGCGTGGGGAGGGAGCCCGTGATTGTCGCAAAACGGGCCCCGCGCATGCCTGTTGCACCCTCCCCCGCCTTCGCAGGGGAAGGAGCAGCCCTACGCCTCGCGCACTTCCAGCGTCATCCCATGCACGGCGACGATGCGTACGGCGGCACCGGCGGGCAGCTCCGGGCCGCTGACGTCCCAGAACGCATCGGCGATCTGCACGCGCCCGCGGCCGTTGACGATGGCGCGATCCAGCGACACCACCCGGCCGACCAGCTGCTCGGCGCGGCGGTTGAGCATCGGCTGGTCGCTGACCGGCTCGCGCCTGCGGAACCAGCTGCGGTAGACCTGGATCGAGACGAAGCCGAGCACGACGAACGCGCCGGCCTGTGCGAGGAGCGGAATGCCCGGCACCAGCAGCACGCCGACGAACACCACGGCCGCCGCGAAGCCCAGCCACAGCATGAAGGCACCCGGCGCCAGCGCCTCCAGCGCGAACAGCACCAGCGCGATCGCCGCCCACGCGAACACGTCCCAGCGCATCTCAGCCTCCCGCGCGCGGCGCCGCGGCCGGGGCCGGCATCGCGGCGCGCGGCCGCTCCAGCGCTTCCTTCGCGAGCTCCGCGATGCCGCCGAGGGAACCGATGACGCCCGCCGACTCCATCGGCATCATCACGAACTTCTGGTTCGGCGCCTCGGCCAGCGACTTGAAGGCCTCGATGTACTTCTGCGCGACGAAGTAGTTGATCGCCTGCACGTTGCCGCTGGAGATCGCGTCCGACACCAGCTGCGTCGCCTTCGCCTCCGCTTCGGCCTGGCGCTCGCGCGCCTCGGCCGCGCGGAAGGCGGCCTCGCGGTTGCCTTCGGCTTCCAGGATCGTCGACTGCTTCTCGCCCTCGGCCTTGAGGATCGCCGCCTGGCGGAAGCCCTCGGCCTCGAGGATGTTGGCGCGCTTCTCGCGCTCGGCCTTCATCTGCCGCGCCATCGCCTCGACGAGGTCGCGCGGCGGCGCGATGTCCTTGAGCTCGATGCGGTTGACCTTGATGCCCCACGGATGGGTCGCCTGGTCGACCGCCACCAGCACCTTGGCGTTGATCTCGTCGCGCTTGGACAGCGACTCGTCGAGGTCCATCGAACCGATCGCGGTGCGGATGTTGGTCATGACCAGGTTGAGGATCGCGATCTCCAGCGTCGCGACCTCATACGCCGCCTTCGCCGCGTCGAGCACCTGGAAGAACACGATGCCGTCGACCTTGACCACCGCGTTGTCCTTGGTGATCACGTCCTGCGAGGGAACCTCCAGCACCTGCTCCATCATGTTGACCTTGCGGCCGATGCCGTACACCACCGGCACCAGGAAGTGCAGGCCCGGCGTGAGCGTGTGGGTGTAGCGGCCGAAGCGCTCGACCGTCCATTCGTAGCCCTGCGGCACCATCCGCACCGTCTTGAACAGCAGCACGATGCCGGCGATCAGCAGGATTATGGTCAGCAGCGAACCCAGTCCCATGGCGTCTATCTCCCCTGTGTGTGGGCGGGAGTATGCGACGGTCCGGGCCGATACGGCATCCGGACTTGCGGCATGGCGGCTACCCGGTTCGTCGAGTTCGCCATCGACGTCCCCGACGCACGCCGGGCGCATGCGGGCGAGGGCGGCACTCGATTCGCCGTGTCGCGAGGTCGTGAGCTTGCGCAGATCCGCCGCTCCAACCTTCAGCAATCCCGTGCAGCGCTATGCCGTCGCCGCCTCGATGCGCGCCCAGTCGGCGGGTGCCAGGCGCTCCAGCAGCTCCAGCGCCTCCAGGTTCTGCAGCAGTTGCGGCACCCTGCTCGCGCCGAGGATCACCGTCGACACGTGCGGGTTGCGCAGGCACCAGGCGATCGCGAGCGGCGCAGCCGCGACGCCGAGCTGGCGCGCCTGCGAACCGAAGGCGTGCGCGCGCTCGCGACGGCGTTCGGCCGGATCGCCGAACACGCCGCGCTGCAGCCACGCGTAGTCTTCCTGCGCCAGGCGCGAGTCGGCCGGCACGCCGTCGTCGTACTTGCCGGTGAGGAGGCCCGAGGCCAGCGGCGACCAGATCGTCGTGCCGAGCCCGAGTTCGGCATACAGCGGCGCGTACTCCTTCTCCACCCGCGCGCGGTGCAGCAGGTTGTATTGCGGTTGCTCCATGGTCGGCGCGTGCAGGCGGTGCGCGCGGGCGATCGCGTGCGCCTCGCGGATCTGCCCCGCTTCCCATTCGGACGTGCCCCAGTACAGCACCTTGCCCTGGCGGATCAGCACGTCCATCGCCCACACCGTCTCGGCGATCGGCGTGTCGGGATCGGGACGGTGGCAATAGAACAGGTCGAGGTAGTCGACGCGCAGGCGCCCGAGCGCCGCGTGGCAGGCATCGTGCACATGCTTGCGCGACAGGCCCTTCTGGGTCGGGCGCGGTTGCTTCTCCGCGCCGAAGAACACCTTGCTCGACACGCAGAAACCATCGCGCGGCAGGCGCAGGTCGGCGATCACGTCGCCCATCACCCGCTCGGCCTCGCCGGCAGCGTAGGTCTCGGCGTTGTCGAAGAAGTTGATGCCGTGGTCCCAGGCGGCGGCGATGAGTTCGCGCGCCAGGCCACGTCCGACCTGGTTGCCGAAGGTGACCCAGGCGCCGAACGACAGCGCGGACAGCTGCAGGCCGGAGGACCCGAGGCGACGGTAAAGCATGGTCACGCTCCGTGTGGCGGCGGACCGCGAGTGTAGCGGCAGCGGGCGCGACGCTTCGGTTACAATGCGGGCTCCTCCTCCGGGGAGTAGCCCACTGGCGACCCTGTCGCCGGGGCGCGCGTCAACACACTTGGCCGGCAGGCCATGGCGCGCGGGCGGTCGCGATGCGGCCGCGGGCAAGACCGAAGGCAGGCGCCAGCGCACCGGGGTCGGGCCGCAGGCGTCCGCCTTCGCGTCCAGCGAATGCCCACCCCCCCGGAGTTTCCCGATGATCCCCGTCTCCCTCGCTCCCCTGCTGGTCTCGGCAGGCACCGTCGCGCTCGCCGAGATCGGCGACAAGACCCAGCTGCTCGCCCTGCTGCTGGCCGCGCGCTTCCGCCGGCCGCTGCCGATCATCGCCGGCATCCTCGCCTCGACGCTCCTGAACCACGCCATCGCCGGTGAGATCGGCGTGCTCGCCGCGCGGTGGCTGACGCCGACGGTAACGCATTGGATCGTCGCCGCCAGCTTCCTTGCCATCGCCCTGTGGACGCTGCGTCCGGACTCGCTGGATGCCGAGACGAAGCTGCCCGCGCGCGGCGCCTTCATCGCCACCGTGATCGCCTTCTTCGTTGCCGAGATCGGCGACAAGACGCAGGTCGCGACGATGCTGCTGGCGGCGAAGTACCCGTCGCTGGTGCAGGTCGTCGCCGGCACCACGCTCGGCATGCTGCTGGCGAACGTGCCGGTGGTGGTGCTCGGCAGCCGCTTCGCCGACCGCCTCCCGCTGCGCGCGGCGCGGATCGTGGCCGCGTGCGTGTTCCTCCTCCTCGGGGCGTGGGTGGCCTGGCACGGCATCGGGTAGGCTGCGCGGCGAACAGGGGAAGGGGCGGGAGGCCGGCCGTGCGCGGATCGGGGCAGTGGGTGCGCGAATACCTGGGGACGCTCCTCGTCCGCCCGGACGAGATCATGCTCGCCCAGGGCGCCGGCGGCGAACTGCTGGTCGCACGCATCCGCGCGCTGCTGTCGGCGCTGATCCTGCTGCTGCCGCTGGCGAACGCCGTCACCGGCGCGAAGGTCAGCGAAACGCTGATCGGCCTGGGCGCGGCGGTGTGCACGAACATCGTCGCCCAGATCTGGCTCGCCCTCGCGCACCAGCCGCGCCGGCACGGCTGGCTGCCCTACGCCACCGGCACCTGGGACGTCACCGCCACCACCGGCGTGCTCGTGCTGCTCGCGCTCGGCGACCGCGCCGCCGGGCTCAACAGCATGGTGGTGTGGGCGTTCTACCTCATCTCGATCGTGATCACGGCGCTGCGCAACGACGGCCGGCTGACGCTGTACGTGACCCTGCTTGCCATCGTCGAATACGGCCTGCTCGCGTGGGTCGTGCTCGCGACCTCCGGGCCCGAGCAGCTGGCGTCGGTCGACTACGGCATCGCGTCGGTGGCCAACCAGGTCGAACGCCTGGTGCTGATCCTGCTGATGGGCGTGCTGACGGTCGCGCTGGTGCAGCGCATGCAGCGGTTGATCGAACTGTCCGGCCGCGACGGGCTGACCGGCCTGCCCAACCGCCTGTGGCTGCTGCAGCGCATGCCCGCGATCTTCGAGGAAGTGCGCGGCGAAGGCGGTTCGCTGACCCTGGCGCTGCTCGACCTCGACCGCTTCCGCCGCATCAACGACGAAGTCGGCCATCGCGACGGCGACCGCGCCATCCGCCACGTCGCCACCCTGCTCGGCGAGACGCTGGCGACGCGCGAACGGATCGTGCGCATCGGGGGGCAGGAGTTCGTGCTGCTGCTGCACTGCCCGCTCGGCAGCGCATGGGAGCGCGTCGACCGCCTGCGCCGCGGGATCGCCGACCGCCCGTTCGTGCCCGAGTTCGGCGCCGACCCGCAGCGCATCACCTTCAGCGCCGGGCTCGCCGCGTGGCCGCAGGACGGAGTCGACCTGTCGTCCCTGCTGCACAGCGCCGACCGCCGCCTGCGCCAGGCCAAGCGCGACGGCAGCAACCGGGTGGTCGCGCGCGACGCCTGAATGCACACTACGGGCGCCTGATCGCCGCGGCGGCCGCACGCACCACGCGTTTGCGTCCACACTGCCGCCGCGCCGCGGCCATTCCGGGGGGAACGAATCGATGAGCCTGAAAACGCGCCTGGTGGCGATGCAATTCCTGCAGTTCTTCGTGTGGGGCGCCTGGCTCCTCACGATCGGCGCGTACTGGTTCCAGACCCGCCACTGGTCGGGCACCGGCTTCGGGGCGATCTTCTCGACGATGGGCATCGCGTCGCTGTTCATGCCGGCGCTGATGGGGATCGTCGCCGACAAGTGGATCCGTGCCGAGCGCCTGTACGGCCTGCTGCACATCGGCGGCGCGATCGTGCTCGCGTACATCCCGCAGGTGGACGATCCGCGCACCCTGTTCTGGGTGATGCTGCTGAACATGGTGTGCTACATGCCGACGCTCGCGCTGTCGATCACCGTGTCGTACAACGCGCTCAAGCAGGAAGGGCGCGACGTGGTCCGCGACTATCCGCCGATCCGCGTGTGGGGCACCGTCGGCTTCATCGCCGCGACCTGGGCCACCAGCCTGCTGCACCTGGAAACCTCGCCCGGGCAGTTCTATGTGTCCGCGGCGGCGGCGCTCGTGCTCGGCCTGTATGCGTTCACCCTGCCGCCCTGCCCGCCGCGCCTGGACGCCGCGCACAGCCGCGGTCTCGCCGACCGCCTCGGCCTGACCGCGTTCGCGCTGTTCCGCGACCGCAACATGGCGGTGTTCCTGGTGTTCGCCATGCTGCTGGGCGGCGCGCTGCAGCTGACCAATGCCTACGGCGACACCTTCCTGCACGACTTCGGCCGCATCGATGCGTTCAAGGGCCTGTTCGCGGTGCGCTATCCGGCGCTGGTGATCTCGATCTCGCAGATTTCCGAAACGCTCTTCATCCTCACCATCCCGTTCTTCCTGCCGCGCTTCGGCATCAAGGCGGTGATGACGATGAGCATGCTGGCCTGGTGCCTGCGCTTCGCGCTGTTCGGCTACGGCGACCCGGCCGGCGGCCTGTGGATGATCGTGCTGTCGTGCATCGTCTACGGGATGGCGTTCGACTTCTTCAACATCTCCGGCTCGCTGTTCGTCGAAGGCCAGAGCGACCCGCGCACCCGCGCCAGCGCGCAGGGGCTGTTCATGCTGATGACGAATGGTGTCGGCGCCATGCTCGGCAGCCTCATCGCGGGATGGGCGATCGACCGCTTCTTCACCGCGCAGGGCTGCAACGAGGCGGTGGCCATCTGCAAGGACTGGCCGGGCATCTGGCGCGCGTTCGCCCTGTATGCGCTGGCGATGGCGGTGGTGTTCGTGCCGCTGTTCAGGCACCGCCACGACCGCCGCGCGGTGCCGATGGCGGCTTCGGCCAGCGGCCACTGATCCGGACGTAACGGCAGCGCGCGGGTGTCGCGTGCTGCGGATGCGGAACCGCCGCGCCGTACACTGGCGCCATGCAGATCGGCCCCTACCGCATCGATCCGCCGGTGCTGCTCGCGCCGATGGCGGGCGTCACCGACAAGCCTTTCCGGGTGCTGTGCAAGCGCCTGGGCGCGGGCCTGTGCGTGTCGGAGATGACCACGTCCGATCCGCGCTTCTGGGATACCGCCAAATCGCGCCATCGCATGGACCACGCCGGCGAGCCGGCGCCGGTCAGCGTGCAGATCGCCGGCACGGTGCCGGAGGTGCTCGCCGCGGCCGCGCGCCACAACGTCGAGCACGGCGCGCAGCTGGTCGACATCAACATGGGCTGCCCGGCGAAGAAGGTATGCAACGCGTGGGCGGGCTCGGCGCTGATGCGCGACGAGGCGCTGGTCGCGCGCATCCTCGCGGCGGTGGTGGACGCCGTCGACGTGCCGGTGACGCTGAAGATCCGCACCGGCTGGGCCGCCGATGCGAAGAACGCACTCGCCATCGCGCGCATCGCCGAAGGCGCCGGCGTGCAGGCGCTCGCCATCCACGGCCGCACGCGTGACCAGCAGTACACCGGCCTCGCCGAGTACGACACGATCGCCGAAGTGAAGGCCGCGCTGTCGATCCCGGTGATTGCCAACGGCGACGTCGATTCGCCGCAGAAGGCCGCGGAAGTGCTGGCGCGCACCGGCTGCGATGCGGTGATGCTCGGCCGCGCCGCGCAGGGGCGGCCGTGGATCTTCCGCGAGGTGGCGCATTACCTGGCCACCGGCACGCTGCTGCCGGAGCCACCGCTGGCGGAGGTGCGCGACGTGCTGCTCGGCCACCTCGAGCATCTGCATGCCTTCTACGGCGAGCCGTCCGGCGTGCGCATCGCGCGCAAGCACCTCGGTTGGTATGCGAAGGACCGCCCCGAGAACGCCTCGTTCCGAAGCGTCGTCAACCGCGCCGAAACCGCCAAGGCGCAGCTGCGCCTGACCCGCGACTATTTCGATGCCCTCATCGCGGGCGTGACCCCGGAGCTGCCTGTCGCGGCATAGATCCTCGTCACTTTGGTCTTTTTGTAGGAGCGGCTTGCAGCCGCGAGCCGTCGCCGGAGGATTGGATTTCCATCCGCGCACAAAGCGCACCCGGCTAAACCCGGAACGTCAGGAGCACGTGCCATGCCCGACCTCGACCGCCCCAACGACTTCCCCTACCTGCACGGTTTCTCCGCCACCGAGCAGGCGCGCCTGGTGAAGCAGGCGCGACTGGCGGAATCCACCGTCTTCCACGACGTCGACTTCAGCGGCGCGCAGCGCGTGCTCGAAGTCGGCAGCGGCGTCGGCGCGCAGACCGAGATCCTGCTGCGGCGCTTCCCGGAGCTGCACGTGAGTTGCGTCGACCTCAACCAGGCCCAGCTCGACGCCGCGCGCGCCAACCTCGGCAGCATGCCGTGGCTCGATGGCCGCTATGCGCTGCGCCAGGCGGACGCGACCGACCTGCCGTTCGCGCCGCGCAGCTTCGACGGCGGCTTCCTGTGCTGGGTGCTGGAGCACGTGCCCTCGCCCGCGCGCGTGCTGAGCGAAGTGCGCCGGGTGCTGGCGCCGGGTGCGCCGGTGTACATCACCGAGGTGATGAACTCGTCCTTCCTGCTCGATCCGTATTCGCCGGACGTCTGGCGCTACTGGATGGCGTTCAACGACTTCCAGATCGACAGCGGCGGCGACCCCTTCCTCGGCGCCAAGCTCGGCAACCTGCTGCTGGCCGGCGGCTTCCGCGACGTGCAGACGCAGGTCAAGGTGTTCCACCTCGACAACCGCGAGCCGGCGCGGCGCAAGACCATGATCGCGTTCTGGGAGGAACTGCTGCTGTCGGCGGCCGACCAGCTGCTCGAGGCCGGCAAGGTCACGCCGGAGATCGTCGACGGCGTTCGCCGCGAGATGCAACAGGTGCAGAACGACCCGCACGCGGTGTTCTTCTATGCCTTCATCCAGGCGCGGGCGGTGGTGTACTGAGCGGCGATTCCGCGTCCGACGCGGGCGCGTGCCAGATCCGCTGCCACAACGCAGAAAGCTGCGCGCGCGTCGCGCCGGGCCAGTCCAGCTGCTGCGGCGCGACGGGCACCCAGCGCGCGCCTTCCTGCCTGGCGACGGCGAAGCGGAAGGTGTAATCGGGCTCGGCCCCCATGCGCAGATCGCTCAGCACCAGTTCCCCGTTGCGCACGTCGGCCCGCGCGAAGTGGTGGTTGAACCACAGCAGGCGCGCGGTCGCCGGAAAAGAGGCGGCCTGGCGCAAGGCGGCCGTGTCGGACGGATAGGCACGGAAGCGGATCGGCCCGCGATCGGCCACCAGCGACGTTTCGCCTTCGAGGAAGCCGTCGGGCGTCATCGCCACCACCCGCCAGAGCAGCGTGTTGAACGGCATCGGCACCGAGAAGCGCGGCGCGTCCTGCAGCCCGAGCATCGCCAGCGAACGCCCGGCACGCTGCTCGACCAGCGCCTTCGCCAGCAGCGACCAGCCGACGTAAGCGCCGGCGAGCACGAGCCCGCATGCCAGTGCACGTCGCGCCGGCAGACGCTCGCGCGCGAACCACGCGACCACGCACGCCGCGAGCAACGGCTGGGTGACCAGCGGATCGACGATGAACAGGCTGGACACCATCACCGGCGGCACGGGCAACGGCCAGAACAGCTGCGTGCCATACACCGTGAGCGCATCGACCAGCGGATGCGCGAGCAGCGCCAGCTGGAAGATCCAGAACCAGCGCCACGGCGCCTGCGCGACGCGCCCACCGCGCCGACGGAAGCATGCCCACAGCGCCCAGGCGACGAACGGCAGCACCAGCAGCGAATGGCTTGCCGCGCGGTGCCAGGTCATGCGCACCACCGGATCGTGGCTGAGCATGAGCGGGAGCACGTCGAGGTCGGGCAGCGTGTCGATCGCCGCGCCCGCCAGCAGCGCCGCCCGTCGCTGGCCGGAAGGCGCGATCGCGGCGGCGATGGCGCCGCCGAGGAAGAGATGGGTGATGGAGTCCATCGTCCGATGCTAGCCGAGGCCGGTGCTGCGCCAGTGCGTGCGGCAGATGCCGGGGTTCCGGCTGGTGGAGGCGAACAGGTACCTGCCTTGACGAAGCGAAGGATCGCCTCCGGCGTCGCGAGCGGCCGCTCCCGGGCACTTCGGCCCGGTCCGCCTCGCGCAACCTGAACGCCATCGGGCGCAGAATGCGCGGCTCCGGCCGAGACGGTATGATGCGCGGCCATCCTTTCATCCGAATCAAAGGATACATGTCGAGATGACCGCTTCCAGCTACCTGTTCACTTCCGAATCCGTCTCCGAAGGCCATCCGGACAAGGTCGCCGACCAGATCTCCGACGCCGTGCTCGACGCCATCCTGGCGCAGGACAAGCGCGCGCGCGTGGCCTGCGAGACGATGGTGAAGACGGGCGTGGCGATCGTCGCCGGCGAGATCACCACCAGCGCATGGATCGACCTCGAGGCGCTGACCCGCAAGGTCATCGTCGACATCGGCTACGACTCCTCCGACGTCGGCTTCGACGGCGCGACCTGCGGCGTGCTCAACCTGATCGGCAAGCAGTCGCCCGACATCAACCAGGGCGTGGACCGCAAGAAGCCGGAGGAACAGGGCGCGGGCGACCAGGGCCTGATGTTCGGCTACGCCACCAACGAGACCGAAGGCTTCATGCCGGCGGCGATCCACCTGTCGCATCGCCTCGTCGAGCAGCAGGCGAAGGTGCGCAAGGCGAAGAACTCCAAGCTGCCGTGGCTGCGCCCGGACGCCAAGTCGCAGGTCACGCTGCGCTACGAGAACGGCAAGGCCGTCGCGATCGACGCCGTCGTGCTGTCCACGCAGCACGATCCGGACATCAAGCAGAAGGACCTGGTCGAGGCGGTGCGCGAGCACATCCTCAAGCCGGTGCTGCCGGCGAAGTGGCTGCACAAGGGCACCAAGTTCCACATCAACCCGACCGGCAAGTTCGTCATCGGCGGCCCGGTCGGCGACTGCGGCCTGACCGGCCGCAAGATCATCGTCGACACGTACGGCGGCATGGCCCGCCACGGTGGCGGCGCGTTCTCGGGCAAGGATCCGTCGAAGGTCGACCGCTCGGCCGCGTACGCCGCGCGCTACGTCGCCAAGAACGTGGTCGCCGCGGGCCTGGCCGACCGCTGCGAGGTACAGGTGAGCTACGCGATCGGCGTCGCCGAGCCGACCTCGATCTCGGTCACCACCTTCGGCACCGGCAAGGTCAGCGACGACCTGATCGAGAAGCTGATCCGCAAGCATTTCGACCTGCGTCCGTACGGCATCATCCAGATGCTCGACCTCATCCACCCGATGTACCAGGCGACGGCGTCGTACGGTCATTTCGGCCGCAAGCCGCAGGACATCAGCTACGTCGACGCGTCCGGCAAGAAGCAGACGGCCACCGCCTTCTCGTGGGAGAAGACCGACAAGGCCGACGAACTGCGCGCGGCCGCGAAGCTGAAGTAAGCAAGCAGAGTATCGAGCAAGACCGGACGCGCGGCGCAAGGCCGCGCGTCCTGCTCCGCCGAGGGGCGCTGCGACCGGTTATGCGGATCCCTCCGCAAGAGCCCGCACATTCATGTGCGGACTTCCAAGAAAACCGGCCAGGCTCGGCGGAGTGCACGACGAACGGCGCCCGTTAATGCGAGTCCGTCGGTGAAGGCCGCGACTCCCAACAACGGAGCAACACCATGAACGCACAGGCCAACACGCCCTCTCAGAGCCGCGCCCACGACTACAAGGTCGCCGACATCTCGCTCGCCGACTGGGGCCGCAAGGAAATCGACATCGCCGAGCACGAGATGCCGGGCCTGATGTCCATCCGCCGCAAGCATGCCGCCGCCAAGCCGCTGAAGGGCGTGCGCGTGACCGGCTCGCTGCACATGACCATCCAGACCGCGGTGCTGATCGAGACGCTCAAGGACGTCGGCGCCGACGTGCGCTGGGCCTCGTGCAACATCTTCTCGACCCAGGACCACGCCGCCGCGGCGATCGCCGCCACCGGCACCCCGGTGTTCGCGTGGAAGGGCGAGACGCTGGAGGAATACTGGGATTGCACGCTCGACGCGGTGACCTTCCCGGGCCCCGCTCCAAAACAGTATCTCGGGCCCGGAGCTCGTCGTCGACGACGGCGGCGACGTGACGCTGCTGATCCACAAGGGCTATGAGCTCGAACAGGGTTCGGATTGGGTGAACACCGAATCGGCTTCGCACGAAGAGCAGATCATCAAGAACCTGCTCAAGCGCGTCGCCAAGGAACGCCCGGGCTTCTGGACCAACGTCGTCAAGGATTGGAAGGGCGTTTCGGAAGAGACGACCACCGGCGTGCACCGCCTCTACCAGATCGCCGAACAGGGCAAGCTGCTGGTGCCGGCGATCAACGTCAACGACTCGGTCACCAAGTCGAAGTTCGACAACCTCTACGGCTGCCGCGAATCGCTGGCCGACGGCCTCAAGCGCGCGATGGACGTGATGCTCGCGGGCAAGGTCGCGGTCGTCTGCGGCTACGGCGACGTCGGCAAGGGCTCGGCGCATTCGCTGCGCGCGTACGGCGCCCGCGTCGTGGTCACCGAGATCGATCCGATCTGCGCGCTGCAGGCGGCGATGGAAGGCTTCGAGGTCAACACGCTCGAATCCACGCTCGGCCGCGCCGACATCTACGTCACGACCACCGGCAACAAGGACGTGATCACGCTGCAGCACATGCAGCAGATGAAGGACCAGGCGATCGTCTGCAACATCGGCCACTTCGACAACGAGATCCAGGTCGACGCGTTGAACGAAAGCGGCGCCACGCGCATCAACATCAAGCCGCAGGTCGACAAGTACGTCTTCGCCAACGGTAACGCGATGTTCCTGCTCGCCGAAGGCCGCCTGGTCAACCTCGGCTGCGCCACGGGGCATCCGAGCTTCGTGATGTCCAACTCGTTCTCCAACCAGACGCTCGCCCAGATCGACCTGTGGGCGAACAAGGACAAGTACGAGAAGACGGTGTATCGCCTGCCGAAGCAGCTCGACGAAGAAGTCGCGCGCCTGCACCTGGAGAAGATCGGCGTGAAGCTCACGACGCTCACCAGGGAACAGGCCGATTACCTCGGCGTCGCGGTCGAGGGGCCGTACAAGCCGGAGCATTACCGCTACTGAGCGGACTCGCTTTTGCTCGTCATTCCCGCGAAGGCGGGAATCCAGCGACTGCCGTAACGGCTGAAGACACTGGATCCCCGCCTTCGCGGGGATGGCGAGCGAGGGCGCATTCGCCCGTCCTTGCATCGTCCGGGGAACCGCCATGCTCCGTGTTCCGATCTCCTTCGAGTTCTATCCGCCCAAGACCGACGAACAGCGCGTGCAGCTCGACCGCACGGCGCAGCGGCTGAAGGGCGAATCGCCCGAATACGTCTCCTGCACCTTCGGTGCCGGCGGCTCGACGCTCTCCTACACGCCGGAAACCGTGCGGCACCTGCGCGAGGAGCACGCCCTGGATGCGGCGCCGCATCTCTCGTGCATGGGCGGCACCGGCGACGAGATCCGCCAACTGCTCAAGCTGTACCGCGCGCTCGGCTGCAGGCGCCTGGTCGCGCTGCGCGGCGACCTGCCATCGGGCATGGCGCGCATGGGCGATTTCCGCTTCGCTTCCGACCTCGTCGCGTTCATCCGCGCCGAGCACGGCGACTGGTTCCACGTCGAGGTCGGCTGCTACCCGGAAATGCACCCGCAGGCCGAGGATGCGTTCGCCGACCTGCGCCACTTCAAGGCGAAGGTCGACGCGGGTGCCGACGGGGCGATCTCCCAGTACTTCTACAACGCGGACGCGTATTTCCGCTTCGTCGACGATGCGCGCCGTGCCGGCATCGACGTACCGATCGTGCCGGGGATCATGCCGATCTCGAATTTCTCCCAGCTGCGGCGCTTCTCCGAGGCCTGCGGCGCAGAGATCCCGCGCTGGATCGGCAAGCGCATGCAGGCCTATGGCGACGACGTGGACGCGATCCGCGAGTTCGCCGCCGACTTCGTCGCCGGGCTGTGCCGACGGCTGGTCGAAGGCGGCGCGCCGGGGTTGCATTTCTACACGCTCAACCTGTCGAAGCCGACGCTGAACGTGCTGCAACGCCTGCGCTGATTGCGGCTGGTTCGACGGGATTCACGCTGAACGCGGCGGTGCGCACGCCGCATCGACCTGGCGCGCCCGAGCATCGGGCGCATGGCCACGTCTCACCCCCCATGCCCGCGGACGCTCGCTGCCGGCGCCCTCGCCTGCATGCTGTCGCTCGGGCTGCCGCTGGCGACGCCGGCCCGCTCGGCACCCTCCGCCGCGTCGATCGAACGCTGCATCGCGCGCGACGGCGGCAGCGTCTATACCGACAAACCCTGCGCATTGTTCGGCGCGCAAGCCGCGCCGCTGTCGGGTGAACTGATGTCCCGGCTGGCGAACGATCGCCACGTCATGAAGCTGCAAGGCGACGCGGATGGGCCCATGCCGGTCGCGCTCGACGGCGTGGCGCCTTCCGCCTCCGCGGCGCCGGGCCGCCGTTCCGCCGCGGCCGGTTGCGCGCGATCGCCGCAGCAGCTGGCCGACGACATGCGTGGCTCGCTGGCGCTCGGCGACGTCAACCGGCTCGCGGAGAGCTACCACTGGGTCGGCATGTCCCATCGCGAGGGCGAGCACGTGCTCGACCGGCTCGCGCGCCTGCTCGGCCGGGAGGCGATCGACAGCCGCTACTACGCGGCGCAGATCGCTTCGCTGTCCGATGGCGGCATGCCCGACGCGGGAGACAGCCGCGGCGGCGACGGCGGCATTCTGCAGGTGATGCTCGCCGGGCGCGGCGCGCCATCGGTGCTGGACTTCGACGTGCATCGCTACGCGGGCTGCTATTTCGTGAGTTTCCCGCGCGGTGTTTCGACGATCGCGTGATCCGCCGTCCCCGCGCAATCGCCGGCTGCGGCTGTCGATCTTCGGCCGCGGACGCTACGCTGTCTTCATGCGCCCTTCCCCCGTCTCGCGCGTCCTGCCGTTGCTGCTGTGCCTTTCCGCCCTGCCCGTCGCCGCGCAGGTGCGCCATTGCCGGACGGCCGAAGGCATCGACGTCTACACCGACCGTCGCTGCGACGAACTCGGGGCGGCGCCCGCGGTGGCGCCCCCCGCGCAGCCCGCGGGCAACACGACCGTCCGCAGCGGCTGCGCGCGCTCGTTGCGCGATCTCGCCTTCGCCGTGCAGTCGGCGATCGACAACCGCGACGCCAACCGCCTCGCCGACAGCTACCTGTGGGCCGGCCTGTCCACCCAGGCGGGGTATGCGGTGATGGATCGACTGTCCACGATCGCGCAGCGCCCCCTCGCCGACATCGGGCCCATCTATGCGGGCGGAAGCGAATCGCAACCCGACCCGCAGGACACGGTGCGACGGGCGCCGGTGGCCTTGCGCCTCCAACAGACCCAACGCAACGGCGCCACGCCGGCCAACACGGTGCTGCCGCTGCGACGCTACCTCGGCTGCTGGTGGATCAGCTTCTGAACACGACGCCTGGCGCGCGACCCGGAGGTCGCATGCGCCGGCTCCTGCACAGCGGCGGGTGGTGGCCGCCGCGAGGTTGATGGGACAATGGCGTTTTCCCGAAGGACGCCCCGCATGCGCTACCCCGACTGGATCTGGCACAACGGCGCGATCAAGCCGTGGGCCGAGGCCACCACCCACGTGATGGCGCATGCGGTGCACTACGGTTCGTCGGTCTTCGAGGGAATCCGCAGCTACGAGACGCCGGATGGCCCGGCGATCTTCCGCCTCACCGACCACAACCGCCGCCTGCTCGCCTCGGCGAGGATCTACGACATGGCGATGCCGTACGGCCTGGAGCAGCTCAACGCCGCGTGCCACGAGGTGCTGAAGGCGAACGCGCTGAGCAAGGCCTACCTGCGCCCGGTCGCGTTCCGCGGCCTCGGCGGCTTCGGCCTCTCCGCCGACACGCCGACCGACGTCGCCGTCGCCGCGTGGCAGATGGGCGCGTACCTCGGTGACGACGTGCTCGAGCGCGGCATCGACGCCTGCGTGTCGAGCTGGCAGCGCTTCGCGCCCAACACCATCCCGGCCGGCGCCAAGGCCGGCGGCAACTACCTGTCCGGCCAGCTGGTCGCGCGCGAGGCGCGCCGGCTCGGCTTCGGCGAGGGCATCGCGCTCGCCTCCACGGGCCTCCTCAGCGAAGGCGCGGGCGAGAACCTCTTCCTGGTGTTCGACGGCGCGCTGCACACCACGCCGGTCAGCGCCGCGCTGCTCAACGGCATCACCCGCAACACGCTGATGACGCTGGCGCGCGACCATGGCATCGCGGTAGTCGAACGCGACCTGCCGCGCGAATACCTCTACCTGTGCGACGAACTCTTCATGTGCGGCACGGCCGCGGAGATCACGCCGATCCGCTCGGTCGACGGCCGCCAGGTCGGCACCGGCCAGGCGGGACCGGTGACGCGGCGCATGCAGGAGCTGTTCTTTGGCCTGTTCGACGGCCGCACGCCCGACAAGCACGGCTGGCTCGAACGGGTGTAGGCCGTGCAGGCCGCTGCGCGTGCCGCCGTTGCGGCGGCCCGCGCCTACGTTCCGGACGCGCCGAACGCCAGCGTCGCCACCACGCCGCGTTCCGCGCCGGGCACCACCCGCACCGTCCACCCGTAGAGACCGCACAGCCGGCGCACGATCGACAGGCCGATGCCGCCGCCCTGCGAATGTTCGGCGTGGGTGCCGCGGTAGCCGCGCTCGAACAGACGCGCCGCGTCCTCCGCGCTGAGGCCCGGGCCGGTGTCGATGACCTGCACCGCATCGGAGAGCAGGCGCACGACCACCTCGCCTTCGGTCGTGTACTTCACCGCGTTGCCGACCAGGTTGCCGAGCGCGACCGCCACCGCCGCCTCCGGCGCGTCCACCACCAGGCGGTGCTCGCCTTCCAGGCGCAGCTGCAGCGGCTTGCCGCCGAGCTGGGCGCGGTGCGCGTCGAGCAGCTGCTCGGCGATGCGCGCGACGTCCGCCGCGCCATGGCCGCGCTCGTTGCGCGAGAGCAGCAGCAACGCACTGATCAGGTCGGTGCACTGCTGTTCTGCGCGACGGATGCGCAACAGGCGGTTGCGGGTCTTGTCGTCGACGTCGGGGCGCGAGAGCAGCAGTTCGATCGCACCCTTGATCACCGCCAGCGGCGTGCGCAGCTCGTGGCTGACGTCGGCGTTGAACTCGCGGTCGCGCTGCACGACCTCGGTGAGGCGCGCCGCGTAGTCGTCGAGCGCACTGGCGAGCTGGCCCACCTCGTCGTCGGCGAAGTGCGAGGCCAGCGCTTCGGGTTGCGCGCTGCGCCCCGACACGCGCAGCCGCGCGGCGAGTTCCGACACCGGGCTCATCACGCGCGAGGCCGCCCACCAGCCGACCAGCAGCGACAGCGCGGTGAACACGATCACCACCCCGGTCAGCGCGTTGTTGAACTGCTTCTCGCCGCGCAACGACTGGGTCATGTCGTAGGCGAGGAAGAACCAGGCGTCCGGCGTCTTGCGCACGGCGAGCTTGTAGGAGAAGGGCGTGCCGGCCTCGTCGACGCCGTTGAGGCCGTAGATGCCATCGGGCAGCTCGGCCCATTCGGGACGCTCGCGGCGCACGCGCGTGAACTTGTCGGCGGAGAACGCGAACGCGCGGATCTGTTCGACCGGCACCGGCGGATTGCGGGACGGATCCGCGTAATAGCGGCGCGCGTATTCGTCGATGTTGCGGTTCATCACGTCTTCGACCAGCTGGTTCTCGACGCGGCCGCGCGCCCAGTTGGTGGCGAAGGCGAGCAGCAGCGTCAGGCCGAAGCCGAGCAGCAGGAACGAGAGCACGATGCGGCTGCGCAGGCGCCGCCGGTAGCGCGTGGGCTTGCGGCGCGCGGGGGCCGCGAGGAACGGTTGCGTCATGCGGTGGCGCGGGAAGGCGTCAGGAGGCGGCCGGTTCCGGCGCGGCGATGCGGTAGCCGATGCCGTGGCGGGTCTGGATCAGTGGCATGTCGAACGGCTTGTCGACGACCTGGCGCAGGCCGTGGATGTGCACGCGCAGCGAGTCCGAATCCGGCAGCTCCTCGCCCCACACGCGCGTCTCGAGCTCCTGCCGCGTGACCACCGCGGGCGCGGCTTCCATCAGCGCCTGCAGGATCTTCAGCGCGGTCGGGTTGAGCTGCAGCAGCTTGCCGCCGCGGCGCACTTCCAGGGTGTCGAGGTTGTACTCGAGGTCGGCCACTTCCAGCACGCGCGTCTGCGCGCCCTTGCCGCGGCGCGCGAGCGCGTTGAGGCGCACTTCGACTTCCTGCAGCGCGAACGGCTTGATCAGGTAGTCGTCGGCGCCGGAGTCGAAGCCGGCGAGCTTGTTCTCGAGCGAGTCGCGCGCGGTGAGCATCAGCACCGGCGTCTGCTTGCGCGCCTCGTTGCGCAGCTTGCGGCAGACCTCGAGGCCGTCCATGCCGGGCAGGCTGAGATCGAGCACGACCGCGTCGAAGTCGTTGACGACGGCAAGATGCAGGCCGGTGATGCCGTCGGCGGCGAAGTCGACGGTATGCCCGCGATCCTCGAGGTAATCGCCCAGGTTGGCGGCGATGTCGCTGTTGTCTTCGATGACGAGGATGCGCATCGGTGGTCCTTCGGCTGGGCGACGCATGGGCATCGCCGATTCTGGCACGGGCCTTCGTGAACGGTCGGCGGTGGCCCGTACAAGGTCACGGGGCCCGCACGCAGGCAGAAAAAGACCCAGGAGCGAGACCGCGCCTGGGCCAAGAAGTGCCCCGATTACCGTACTCCGCCACCGGGAGGAGCCACTCCGGGCCGGCGGGAATCCGGTCCGGACACGGTAGCCGCCGGGCGATTAAAGGGCCGTTAAACCCGACCCATTCAGGCCCGCAGGCGGGGGGCCGCCCGGGGCGCTCCCGGGGGCGGCAGGGCCAGGCGCACCGCCGGCCGACGCGGCCCGGCCGGCGAACCAGCGGCGACCACGTGCTCGATGATCCGGCCGGCCACGTCCACGCCGGTCGCCTCCTCGATGCCCTCCAGGCCCGGCGAGGAGTTCACTTCCAGCACCAGCGGGCCGCGCCGGGAGCGGATCAGGTCGACACCCGCCACTCCCAGGCCCAGCACGGCGGCCGCGCGCACCGCCACCGCGGCTTCCGCCTCGGTCGGCCGGACCGGTTTCGCGGTGCCGCCGCGGTGCAGGTTGGAACGGAATTCGCCCTTGGCCGCCTGCCGGCGCATCGCCGCGACGACCTCGCCGCCGACCACGAAGCAGCGCAGGTCCGCCCCTTTGGCCTCGGCGATGAATTCCTGCACCAGGAAGTTGGCGTACAGCCCGCGCAGCGCCTCGATCACGCTGCGCGAGGCCGACGGCTTCTCCGTCAGCATCACCCCGGTGCCCTGGGTGCCTTCGTTGAGCTTGATGACATGCGGCGGCGGCCCAAGCATCGACAGCAGGTCCGCGGTGTCGTCGGGGTTGTCGCCGAACACCGTGTCCGGCAATCCGATCCCCTGCGCGGCGAGCAGCTGGTGGCAGCGCAGCTTGTCGCGCGCCTTCAGGATCGCATCGGACGAATTGGGCGTGTAGGTGCCCATCAGCTCGAACTGGCGCAGCACCGCCGTGCCGTAACGGGTGATCGACGCGCCGATGCGCGGCACCACCACACCGTAGCCCGCGACCGGGCGTCCCTTGTAATGGATGCGGAAGCCGTCGGAGCTGATGCGCAGGTAGCAGCGCAGCGGATCCAGCACGCGCACGCTGTGGTGGCGCTCGCGCGCCGCCTCGACCAGCCGGCGGGTGGAGTAGAGCTTGCCGTTGCGCGAGAGGATGGCGAGTTTCATTCGAAGATCCGGAAAAGCGGTGGCCGGTTCGCCGGGAAGGGACCGACGCCGGTGGGTACGGTGGGCGCCAGGTCGATGGCGATGCTGGCGCCGGCGTGTTGCGGTACGGCGTCCGTGGCGCGACGCGCCCGTCCATGGACGAAGGAACGCGATGGGTCGACCACGAACAGGCCGTCCAGCGCGCTGCGCCCCAGCAACATCGGGAAGAGCATGCCGCGGCGGTCGCACAGGTTCAGTTCGATCATGCGCTCGTGGCCCGCCAGGCGCAGCGTCGTGCGCAGGAACAGGCGGCGGCTGCGGTGGCCACCGGAATCGGCCACTTCGCGCTCGTCGTGCAGCGGCGCGCAGGCCTCGATCGCGTGCGGCTGGCGTCGCCGGGCGTGCAGGCGGAAACCGACCCACGGCGCGCCGCCCTCGACGAAGCGCCAGTGCGCATCCACGTGAAGCGCCGAACTGCGCGCCCCGGTGTCGACCTTCGCGCGCAGCCGCGCGATGCCGAGGTCGGGCAACGCCACCCATTCCCGCCAGCCGAGCACGACCCTGTCGGACATGCGCCTCACCGCAGCGTTGCGGAAACGAAAACGGCGGCCATTGGAACAGGGCCGCCGTTGCCGGAACGTGGAGCGGGTGATGGGAATCGAACCCACGCTAGCAGCTTGGGAAGCTGCAGTTCTACCATTGAACTACACCCGCGCAGGCCGAAGTCTATGCCCGCCGCCGGCGGGCTGGCAACGCGGCGGGACCCGCGGGCGCCCCGCCGCGTCGCGCACTCAGAAGCCGTTGCCGAAGGTGACGAACACGCTGGCGTCGTTGCCGCCCTGCTGCGCCACCGTGGTGCTGGCGCCGAAGTTCGTCTCCAGGCCCCACAGCTTCGTGCGCGCGCCGAGCAGCACCGTGCCGTACGTGCGATCGAACTGCATCCCCGGCACCGCGTAGGCGAGCGAACCCGGGATCGACTGCGCCTGCGCGAACGCCTGGTCCGGCATGCGGCGGAACTCGCGATCCCAGCCGACACGCGCGTAGGGCTGGATGCGGTCGCTCGGCGTGTAGCTCACCTGCCAGCCGATGCTGCCGATCAGCGAATGGAAGCGCTGCTCCGGGTAGGCGAGCGAGGTCGACTGCGCCGGCGCGTCCTCGGCGAAGCCGTCGACGTTGATGCGCTGCCAGAGCAGCGAGGCGAACGGGCCGTGGTGCCAGTTGCCTTCGTCGAAGTTCCAGCCGCCGTTCACGCCGGCGCTGATGTTGCGGCCGTTGGTCGCGCCATGCTGCGTGCGCACCGCCGGGCCGAGCACGATGTCGCGGTTGGTGTCGAAGCCGAGGTGGCTGTAGCTGACCTGGCCGTTGACCCATGCGCCGCCGCTCGACCAGCCGACGAAGCCGCCGACGGTGGCGTCATGCTGGCGGAAGTCGCCGCGGCGCATGCCCCAGTCGTAGTCCTGGCGGCCGAAGCCGGCGAAACCGCCGTACTGCAGGCTGCCGGCGGTCCAGGCAAGGCCGAAGCTCGCGGTCGCGCCGCCGCCGTTGTAGAGGTCGCCGTCGCCATAGCGCTGGAAGTCGCCGTGCACGTCGCCCCACCAGCGCATGCCGTCGCCGGCCGGCCGGTTCGCAAGCTGCGTGGCGACGCGCTCGGCGCGCGAACGGCCGACCACCGTCTCGGCGTGCGGCAGGATGGCGATCTGGTTCGGCGCCTCCAGCATCGAGACGGCGTATTGCGCGATCAGCGCATGCGCATGCGCGCTCGGATGCACGTCGTCGGCGAAGACGTAGTTCTGGTCCGCGCCCGGCGCGACGTAGGACGCCGGGTTGCAGAACAGCGCCGAACCGCCGGCGGGCGCCGGCTGCACGCCACAGCCGGGGCTGGTGGCGTTGGTGAAGCCGTACAGGCCCGGGTTGGCGACGACTTCGCGCAGCAGGGTGAAGGCGTCGAGCGGGATCACCCGCAGGCCCTGCGCCGCCAGGCCGTTGAACAGCGCACCGTTGTAGGTGGTCGCGAGCTGCGTGCCGAGGCCGGCGGTGACCGGGTTGGCGGAATACGCCGGCGTGAGGCCGAGGTCGGGGATGTTCGCCACCAGCACGTAGCGCGCGCCGGCGTTCCGCAGCGCGCCGACCAGACCGACCTCGCCGGTCACCGCCGCGCCGATCGTCGCCGGCGCGGCGGCCGGCGTGGTGACCGTGAACAGGTCGTTGGCGCCGCCCCACACGCTGTACAGCGCGTTGGGATCGGCGCGGCCGCCGTTGGCGGTGAGGTAGGCGGCGAACTGGCTCTGCAACGACGGCGCCGGGCCGAGGCCGGTCACCACGTTGACGCCCACGCGCGCACCGCCGACCGCGTAGTCGGTGCCGCCCTGGTTGTCGCTGGCGGCGTTGCCGCCGTAGGTGCCGGCGACGTACTCGCTCCAGACCAGCGCCGGATTGGTGGTGAAGCGACCGATCAGCGCGCCGTTCGGGCCAAGCAGCTGCACCAGCACCGGGCGGAAATGGCCACTGTCGGACAGGCTGTCGCCGAAGAACACGGTGTTGGAGAAACCGGTGAAGGTTTCGGCGGCCAGGGCTGGCGTCGCAGCCAGCACCAGCGCGGCAGCGAGCATGGAGCGGAGCGGACGGAAGGTCGGCATGGCGTGGCATTCCTTTGAAGGGTTGGGCCGGTCGCGCTTGGATACGCCCCCGGATGGCGCCGCATCGTTTCACGAACGCCGGGCCGCGCTCAAGCAGGCATCCGGGCAGTCGGCCGGTTGGCCGCCGGCGCCCGAAGTTCGACAATGCCGCCATGGACATCCGCTTGAACGGCGCCGCGCACACGCTGCCGGCCGACTGCAGCATCGCCCGCCTGCTGGAGGACGCGGGCCTGGCCGAACGCCGGGTCGCGGTCGAGGTCAACGGCGAGATCGTGCCACGCGGCATGCAGGCCACCCGCGTGCTGCAGGACGGCGACCAGGTCGAGATCGTGCACGCGCTGGGCGGCGGCTGACGCCATCGACCCGCAAGACCGCAGGCGAAAGAACGCGCGATGCGCACCACCTGCGGGAGGGAGTCCGGCCATCCCGGTGGCGGGGAGCCCGCCGGGATCCGTGGCTTTGCGGCCCCGGCTCGCGCCGGGTGTGCTCTTGTCAACCGCACGATGGGCGCATCGCGCGTGAGTGCCCCGTGGGGGAGGCCAGGGGTGGTTACCGCCACCAGGGCGCACTCCCCTGCAGTTACGCCAAAGCCGCTCCGGGACGGACAGCCGTTCGTCCGCAGCCCCGCTGCTACCATGTCCGGATGAACCAGCTTGCTTCCGCCGCCGGCCTTCGCGCCGGCGTTGAACCGCCTTCCGATCCGCTCGTCATCGCCGGCCGCACCTACCGCTCGCGCCTGCTCACCGGCACCGGCAAGTTCAAGGACCTCGACGAAACCCGCCGCGCCACCGAGGCCGCCGGCGCCGAGATCGTCACCGTCGCCATCCGCCGGACGAACATCGGCCAGACGCCGGGAGAGCCCAACCTGCTCGACGTTCTGCCGCCGGACCGCTACACCATCCTGCCCAACACCGCCGGCTGCTACACCGCCGAGGACGCGGTGCGCACCTGTCGCCTCGCGCGCGAACTGCTCGACGGCCACACGCTCGTCAAGCTCGAGGTGCTCGGCGACCAGAGGACGCTGTTCCCCGACGTCGTGCAGACGCTGAAGGCGGCCGAGCAACTCGTCGCCGACGGCTTCGACGTCATGGTCTACACCAGCGACGATCCGATCCTCGCGCGCCGGCTCGAGGAGATCGGCTGCGTGGCGGTGATGCCGCTGGCCGCGCCGATCGGGTCCGGGCTCGGCATCCAGAACCGCTGGAACCTGCTCGAGATCGTCGAGAACGCGAAGGTGCCCGTGCTGGTCGACGCCGGGGTCGGCACCGCGTCGGACGCGGCGATCGCGATGGAGCTCGGTTGCGACGGCGTGCTGATGAACACCGCGATCGCCGGCGCGACGGATCCGGTGCTGATGGCCCACGCGATGAAGCTCGCGGTCGAGGCCGGCCGCGCGGCGTTCCGTGCCGGGCGCATCCCGCGCAAGCGCTTCGCCAGCGCTTCGTCGCCGGTCGACGGCCTGGTCGGATGATCCTGGTGGGGCGGGTTCGACCCGCCAGTGCATGGAGGCGGGCCGACACCGCCCAACGATGACCGATCCCTTTTCCAGCACCGGCGCGAAGACGCCGCCCAAGCCCTTCACCGTCGAGGAAGGCCACCGCAAGGTGCGCAGCTTCGTGCTGCGGCAGGGGCGCTTCACGCCGGCCCAGCAGCGCGCGTTCGACGAACTGTGGCCGCGCCATGGGCTCGATTACGCAGGCGCGCCGCGCGACTTCGACACGGTCTTCGGCCGCCATGCGCCGCGCGTGCTCGAGATCGGCTTCGGCAACGGCGAGGCGCTGCGCTTCGCCGCACAGCACGATCCCGATCGCGACCTGGTCGGTATCGAGGTGCACGCGCCGGGCGTCGGTCGCCTGCTCAACGCGCTCGCCGCCGACGGCGCGACCAACGTGCGCGTCTACCACCACGACGCGGTCGAGGTGCTGCAGCACGAGATCGCCGACGGATCGCTCGACGAGATCCGCATCTACTTCCCCGATCCGTGGCACAAGAAGCGCCACCACAAGCGTCGCCTGGTGCAGCCGGAATTCGCTGCGCTCCTGGTGCGCAAGCTGGCGCCCGGCGGGCGCTTGCACCTCGCCACCGATTGGCAGGACTATGCCGAGCAGATGTGGGACGTGCTCGACGCGACACCCGGCCTCGCCAACCGCGCCGGTCCGCGCGGCGCGGTGCCGCGGCCCGGATGGCGCCCGCAGACCCATTTCGAGACGCGCGGGCAGAAGCTCGGGCACGGCGTATGGGATCTGCTTTACGACAGGGTCTAGGGACCAGCGACTGGTGCGAAGCCGAAACCACGACAACCCGCTCGCCCCGCAGACCGCGCCCCGCGCGCCTGCGTTCCGTTCCGTTCCCCGGCCCCTGCCCTCCAGCCCCTAGCCCAGGCCCGGAATGGACACCGCGCTGACGCTCACCACCGACATGAAGCTCGTGCTCGGGCTGGTGGGCTTCACGATGGTGATGTTCGTCTTCGAGCGCATCCGCGCCGACGTCGTCGCGCTGGTCGTCCTGGTGCTGCTCGGGCTGACCCGGCTGGTCGCGCCGGAAGACCTGTTCCGCGGCTTCTCCTCCAATGCCGTGATCAACGTGATCGCGACGATGATCCTGGGCGTCGGGCTCGACCGCACCGGCGCGCTCAACCGCCTCGCGAGCTGGCTGCTGCGGCGGGCGAAGGGCAACGAATCGCGGCTGGTGCTGTTCGGTTCGGGCGTGGCCGGCATCATCTCGGCGATCATCCAGAACGCCTCGATGACCGCGCTCTACATGCCGGTGGCTTCGCGGCTTTCCGCACGCACCGGCATCCCGCTGTCGCGCCTGCTGATGCCGATCACCGCGGCCATCATCATGGGCGGCGGCCTGACCATGGTCGGCAACTCGCCGCTGATCCTGCTCAACGACCTGCTGGTCTCGGCCAACAACAACCTGCCCTCGGGCATGGCCACGCTGGAGCAGCTGCCGATGTTCGCGCCGGCGCCGGTGGGCGTGGTCCTGCTGGCCGCCTCGCTGCTGTACTTCCGCTTCTACGGCAACCGCAAGCTGGCCGAACTGGAGGATGGCGGCGGCGAGAGCGTCACCCCGGCGCGCACGGAGAG
>JABFWF010000142.1 GCA_013362405.1 Lysobacter sp.
GGGGCTGCAGCGCCTGCGCGACGGCCTGCTCGCCCACGGCGGCCGCGCGGACCTGCCGTTCGCGTTGGTCGAACAGGGCTCGCGGCCCGCGCAGCGCGTCGTCACCGGCACCCTCCACGCGCTGCCGGAACTCGCGCGCCGGCATGCGGTCGCATGCCCCGCGCTGCTGATCCTCGGCGATGTCGCGGCGCTGGCGCCGCGCCTGCACTGGTTCGGCGCCCCGCCGCTGGATGCCCTGCACGAGGCGCCGCTCGCCGACGCCGCCTGACTTCCCTCCTCCACCGAGTCCCGCCATGGCCCTCCACGACAGCATCCTCGACACCATCGGCAACACGCCCGTGGTGCGCCTGCACCGCATCGCGCCGCCCAACGTCAGCCTCTACGTCAAGGTCGAATCCTTCAACCCGGGCGGCTCGGTCAAGGACCGCCTCGCCATCGCCGTCATCCTCGACGCGGAAGCGCGCGGCCTGCTCAAGCCGGGCGACACCGTGGTCGAGGCGACCTCCGGCAACACCGGCGTCGCGCTGGCGATGGTGTGCGCGGCGCGCGGCTACAAGTTCGTCGCCACGATGGCGGAAACCTTTTCCATCGAGCGCCGCAAGCTGATGCGCGCATACGGCGCCAAGGTCATCCTCACGCCGGCCGCCGAGCGCGGCACCGGCATGGTGCGCAAGGCCGAGGAACTCGCGAAGCAGCACGGCTGGTTCCTCGCCCGCCAGTTCGCCAACCCGGCCAACCCGGCCTACCACCGGCAGACCACCGCGGCGGAGATCCTGCGCGACTTCGCCGGCCGCCGGCTCGACCATTTCGTCACCGGCTGGGGCACCGGAGGCACGCTCACCGGCGTCGCCGAAGTGCTGCGCGTCGCGCGCCCGGAAGTGAGGATCACCACCTGCGAGCCGGCCAGCGCGGCCCTGCTCGGCGGCGGCGAGTTCGTCCCGCACAAGATCCAGGGCTGGACGCCGGACTTCGTGCCCGAGGTCCTCAACCGCGAGGTCGCCGGCAACCTGCTGAGGATCGACGACGTCGTCGCGCGCGACACCGCACGGCGGCTCGCGCAGGAGGAAGGCCTGTTCGTCGGCCTGTCGTCCGGCGCGACGATCGCCGGCGCGCTGGAAGTGGCGAAGACGGCGAAGAAAGGCGACGTCATCCTCGCGATGGCGCCGGACACCGGCGAGCGCTACCTGTCGACCTTCCTGTTCGAAGGCGTGAACGAAGGCTCGGACGAGGAGTGGCTGGCGGGGTCGTGAGCCGCGTGCACGGACGCCGGCTGCAGGGGCGGCTTGCACCGCGAGCTTTTCCCTGCCGCTCGGATTGCTTTCGTTACCCACGGCCGCTCCGCCAAGCCCCATTGCAAAAAAGCTCGCCGCTGCAAGCCGCTCCTACCGGGAAGCCGACCAACAAAAAAGCGCCCATCCGGGCGCTTTTTTGTTGCGGCGTGCCGACGCTCAGGCGACCAGCGTCCCGTCGTCGCCCGCGTGCAGGTCGAGGCGGCTGAAGCAGATCTGCATGATCCGGCTGTGCAGGCGCTTCGGGTTGTCGAACGACTGGATGGCGAGCGCGGCGGCGCTGAGCATCACGGTCAGGTGCGCGAGCGCGGTTTCGCCGAGCGAGGCGAGCATGCTCGGGGTCAGCGCGACCGCGAGCGTGAGGACCACCGACACGACCACGTAGGAGCGGATCGCGCTCCACGCGCTGTGGTCGCTGCCGTGGCCGGTCCCGGCGCGACGGTGCGGCATGTCCATGATCCGGCCGAGCAGGCTGGCGACGCGGATCTCGCGACGGGTGGCGAGCACCTTGCAGGCGAAGGCGAGGATGGTCGTCGCCATGCCGGCCTTCGGCAGCCACGCCGGCATGTGCGCGTGCGGCAGGGTGACCAGCACGCAGGCGGCGACGAACAGCAGCAGGCCGACGCGGTGCAGGCGCGCGGCCGCGTCGACCGCCTTCTGCAACCTGTCGACATTGGCGAGGGTGATGCGTGGCTTTTTCATGGCGTGGCGTGTACTACGGGCGGCGCGCCGGGTGCGTCGGCACCTGTCGCGCGTGGAGTTGTCCTGGATATCGGCGCGGCCTGCGCCCGGTCGAGCGAGGCAGAAGGCCACGGCGCGCGTTTCCCCGGCGCACGCAGGCATTGTCGATGCTGCAACTCATGCGGGTCCAGCCATCGATCACGCTTTCTTCACCCGGCATTCGGCTGCGAGGAGACGCGATGCGCATTCAGGTCGTGCAGGCGGACATCACCCGGCTCGCGCTCGACGCGATCGTGAACGCCGCCAACCCGACGCTGCTCGGCGGTGGCGGCGTGGACGGCGCGATCCACCGCGCCGCCGGTCCCGGCCTGCTGGCCGAATGCCGCGCGCTGCCGGAAATCTCACCGGGCGTGCGCTGCCCGACCGGCGAAGCGCGCATCACCGGCGGCCATGCGCTGCCGGTGCATTGGGTCATCCACACGGTCGGGCCGGTATGGAAAGGCGGCGATGCGGGCGAACCGGCGCTGCTCGCCGCCTGCTATCGCAACGCGCTGGCACTGGCCGAGGAAAAGGGGATCGCGTCGATCGCATTTCCGGCGATCAGCTGCGGTGTCTATGGGTATCCGCCGGAGGACGCGGTGCCACTGGCCATCGCCAGCGTGCGCGCGGCGCTGGCCGCGATGCAGGGGATCGAGGAGGTGGTGTTCTGCTGCTTCGGCGCGGACATGGCGACGCGCTACCGCGACGCGCTCGCCGGCACCTGACAACGAAAACGCCGGCGCGAGGCCGGCGTTCGAGGTTGCCAAGGGCGTAGCGACAGCGGCGCCGGAGCGCGCCGCCCGCACGTCCCGTGCGGGCGTTCGCGGCCGCAGCCGTTGCCTATCCGCCAACGGCTAGGCGCGGCCCCGCACCCACTGGCCGAGCGCCGCGAGGCCATTGTCCTTCGCCCGCTCGTACACCACCGCCTGCGCCTTGGCAACGTTGGCGGCGGTGTCCTGCGCCCAGATCTTCAGCGCCGCCGACTGCATCGCGCGGCCGTAGGAGAACGACAGCGGCCACGGATTCGGGCCCATGCGGTTCATCGCGTCGAGGTGCGCCGTCGCATCCTCGTCGCTCTGGCCGCCGGAAAGGAACACGATGCCCGGCAGGATCGCCGGCACCGCGGTCTTGAGGCACATCAGGGTGGACTCGGCGACTTCCTCGACCGAGGCCTGCTCGTCGCTGTCCTTGCCCGAGACCACCATCGACGCCTTCAGGATCGTGCCCTCGAGCATCACGTTCTGCTGGTACAGCGCGTCGAACAGCGAGCGCAGCACGACTTCGGTGACCTCGTAGCAGGTGCCGATGTCGTGGTCGCCATCCATCAGCACTTCCGGTTCGACCATCGGCACCAAGCCCTGCTCCTGGCAGAGCGCCGCGTAGCGCGCGAGCGCATGGCTGTTGGCCTCGATGCAGGTGCCCGACGGGATGTCCTCGCCGATGTTGATCACCGCGCGCCACTTGGCGAAGCGCGCGCCGAGCCCGTAGTACTCCTTGAGGCGGTCGCGCAGGCCGTCGAGGCCTTCGGTGACCAGCTCGCCCTGGAAGCCGGCCAGCGGCTGCGTGCCCTTGTCGACCTTGATGCCGGGGATGACGCCGTTCTGCATCATGACCTTGGTGAACGGCACGCCGACCTTGGTGGCCTGGCGGATGGTCTCGTCGTACAGGATCGCGCCCGAGATGTAGTCGCCGAGCTTCGGCGTGGTCAGCAGCATCTCGCGGTAGGCACGGCGGCTCTCTTCCGTGTTCTCCACGCCCACGCCGGCGAAGCGCTTGGCGATCGTGGCGGTGGATTCGTCGATCGCGATGATGCCCTTGCCCCGGGCGACCATCGCCTGGGCGGTCTCGGCAAGCTGTTCGATGCTCATTGGCGTCCTGCGGTTGGCGGCTGGAAACCCGGGATTATAGCCCGGGGGCCAAACCGCCCCGCCGTGAACGCCGCGGCCTCAGAGCTCGCCCAACCCCTCGGCGCAACCTTCGGGCCCCACCTGCAGCAGGCGCAGCGTGTTGGTCGCGCCGTGCTGCTCCATGTGGTCACCGCTGGTGACGACGACGCGGTCGCCCTCGGCGAGCAGGCCGTTGTCGAACAGCAGCCGGATCGATCGCCGCGCCGCGTCGCGCGAGGCGAGGCCTGCGCTTTCGAAGGCGACAGGGAACACGTCGCGCATCAACGCCATCCGCCTGCGCGCGCCGTCCCAGCGCGACAAACCGTAGATCGGTACGTTGGAACGGAAGCGCGAGAGGTAGCGCGCGGTGCCGCCCGATTCGGTCATCGCGATGATCGCGCGCACGCCGATGTGGCCCGACAGGAACATCGTCGCCATCGCGATCGCCTGGTCCGGCCGGTCGAGGTCGCGCTGCGCCTTCTCGAAGTCGCTGACCATCTCGAACTGGCGCTCGGCGCCGACGCAGATCCGTGCCATCGCCTCCACCGCCTTGAGCGGATGGTGGCCGGCCGCGGTTTCCTGCGACAGCATCACCGCGTCGGTGCCGTCGATCACCGCGTTGGCGACGTCGAGCACCTCGGCGCGCGTCGGGATCGGGTTGTCGACCATCGACTGCAGCATCTGCGTCGCGGTGATCACCGCCTTGTTGCATGCGAGCGACTCGCGGATGATCTTCTTCTGCAGGCCGGGCAACTCGGCGTCGCCGATCTCCACGCCGAGGTCGCCGCGCGCGACCATCACCGCGTCGCTCGCCAAGACGATTTCGGTCAGGTTCTCGATCGCCTCGGTGCGTTCGATCTTGGCGACCAGCGCGGCGTCGCTGCCATGCCGGCGCGCGATCGCCCGCGCCTCCTCCATGTCGGCCGCGCTGCGGCAGAACGACACCGCGATGAAGTCGACGCCGATCTCCGCGGCGACTTCGATCAGCTCACGGTCGCGGTCGGTGAGCGCGCCGAGCGACAGCCCGCCGCCCAGGCGGTTGAGCCCCTTGCGGTCGGACAGCGTGCCGTCGTTGAGCACCTCGGTGACGATGCGGTCGCCTTCCACCTGGTCGACCCGCAGCTGCAGCAGGCCGTCGTCGAGCAGCAGGGTGTCGCCCGCGCGCACGTCGTTCGGCAGGCCGAGGTAGCTGATGCCGACGCCGCCCACGCCGCCCGGCGGCGCATCGGTGCGCGCGATCAGGTCGAAGCGCTGGCCCGCGCGCAACTGCACCTTGCCGTCGGCGAAGCGTTCGATGCGCAGCTTCGGCCCCGGCAGGTCGGCGAGGATGCCGACTTCCACGCCGACCCGCTCGGCCGCTTCGCGCACCGCCAGCGCGCGCGCGACCTGCGCCGACGGATCGCCGTGCGAGAAGTTCAGGCGCAACACGTCCAAGCAGGCATTCAGCAGCGCGTCGAGCATGCCCGGCGGATCGGTGGCCGGCCCGAGCGTGGCGAGGATCTTGGTACGGCGGCGGTGCTGGGTCATGGCAAGCTTTCTCCCTCGCCCGAAACTAGCACACGTCCCATGACCGTCATCGATGCTGCCGCTGCAAACGTTGGCAACGATCCGGCGGCGGTGCTGGCCGCGCTGCCGGCCGTGCCCTGCGTGCCCGGCAACCGGCTGCGCCTGCGCCCGCCACGCGCGGACGATGCCGACGCGGTGTTCGCGCTGTTCGCCGATCCCGCGGTCGCACGCTACTGGAGCCGGCCGGTGATGACCGCGCGCGCGGAAGCCGAGGCGCAGCTCGCGCGCTACGAGGAGGGGTTCGCCACGCGGGAATCGTTGACCTGGGCGATCGCGATGGCGGAGGACGACGCGCTGGTGGGCTGCTGCGCGCTGTTCCGCATCGACTCGCAGCACCGTCGCGCCGAAATCGGCTATGCGCTGCGCGCCGACCGCTGGGGCCAGGGCCTCGCGCGCGAGGCGGTGGCGCTGATGCTCGGATGGAGTTTCGACACGCTCGGCCTGCACCGCGTCGAAGCCGACATCGACCCGCGCAACGCCGCTTCGCGCGGCTTGCTGCAGCGGCTGGGTTTCCGCAGCGAAGGACTGCTGCGCGAGCGCTACTGGGTCAACGACGAGATCAACGATACCGAGTGGTTCGGGCTGCTGGCGCGCGAGTGGCGGGCGACGGCCGTGTAGGAGCGGGCGTCGCTCGGCCTTTTGCAGGAGCGGCTTGCAGCCGCGAACTCTCCGGCGGACAAAAAGCTCGCGGCCATCAGCCGCTCCTGCCGGTTGCGTCAGGCGCGCGCCTTGAGCGCCGCCACCGCGGGCAGTTCCTTGCCCTCGAGGAACTCGAGGAACGCGCCGCCGCCCGTGGAGATGTAGGAAACGTCGCGCTCGATGCCGTACTTGTCGACGGCCGCAAGCGTGTCACCGCCGCCGGCGATGGAGTACGCGTCCGACGCGGCGATCGCGCGGGCAATGGTTTCGGTGCCCTTGCCGAAGGCGTCGAACTCGAACACGCCGACCGGGCCGTTCCACACCACCGTGCCCGCATCCCTGACCAGGCCGGCATAGCGCGCAGCGGTCTCCGGACCGATGTCGAGGATCATGTCGTCGGCGCCGACCTGGTCGACCGCCTTCACGGTCGCCGGTGCATCGGCGGCGAAGCGCGGGGCGACGACCACGTCGGTCGGCACCGGGATGTCCGCGCCGCTGTCGCGGGCGTCGGCCATGATCTTCTTCGCCGTGTCGACGAGGTCGGCCTCGTACAAGGACTTGCCGACCGCATGCCCTTCCGCCGCGATGAAGGTGTTGGCGATGCCGCCGCCGACGATCAGCTGGTCGACCTTGCCGACCAGCGAGGACAGCAATTCCAGTTTGGTGCTGACCTTGCTGCCGGCGACGATCGCGAGCAGCGGCCGCGCGGGGTTGTCGAGCGCCTGCGCCAGCGCATCGAGCTCGGCCATCAGCAGCGGGCCGCCGCAGGCGACCTTGGCCGCGCGGATCACGCCGTGGGTCGACGCCTGCGCGCGGTGCGCGGTGCCGAAGGCGTCCATGACGAACACGTCGCACAGCGCCGCGTAGCGCTTCGACAGCGCCTCGTCGTCCTTGCCCTCGCCGACGTTCATGCGGCAGTTCTCGAGCAGCACCAGCTGGCCGGGCTGCACGGAAACGCCATCGAGGTATTCGCGCACCAGCGGCACCTCCCGGCCGAGCAGCTCGGACAGACGGCGCGCGACCGGCGCCAGCGAATCGGCCTCGCTCCACGTGCCTTCCTTCGGCCGGCCGAGGTGCGACATCACCATCACCGCGGCGTTCTGTTCCAGCGCGCGCTTGAGCGTCGGCAAGGCGGCGGTGATGCGCTGTTCCGACGTGATGCGGCCACCGTCGACGGGCACGTTGAGGTCTTCGCGGATCAGCACGCGCTTGCCGGTCAGGTCGAGGTCGGTCATTCGCAGGATGGACATGGCTTCTTCCTTGCAGGCTGGCGGGCGCGATCGCGGGAACCGCGTATTTTCCGGGCCGCGGCGGGCGTGGGCAAATGCGGGTTCAGGGCCCGAGGGCGGGCAGGCCGAGCGGTCGGCGGTGCGGATCCAGGCCGAGGCCGTACATCAGGCTGCGCGCGATGCGGTCGGCGTGTTCGACGAACAGCGCCGCCTGTTCCGGCGCCAGCGTCTCCGCCGCGGTCTGGCGCCACAGCGCCAGCCAGCGCTCGAAGTGCCCGGCGCGGATCTGATGCGGGCGGTGCATCGCCATCGGGTTGCCGCGGTAGCTCGCCGTCTTCAGCGCGATCGACGACCAGAAGCGCACGAGCGTGGCCTTGTGCGCGTCCCAGTCGTCCACCGCGGGGTTGAAGACCGGTCCGAGCACCGGATCGACGCGCACCTTGTCGTAGAACCGGTCGACGAGGCGGGCGATATCGGCTTCGGAAAGGGGCGTGGCCTGCACGTGCATCGGATCGACGGGCGGGAGCGGGATGGCAGTTTCGCGCCGGGGGCCTGAGCGTCGCCTTGACCACGGGCCGCGTGCCGCGCGGCTGGCGCGCGATCGCCCGACGCGCGAAAGCCCCGCGTCGCGGGGCTTTCGCAGGGTTTCCGGCGCGCGGTGGCTCAGCGCGCGGCGACGACCTTGACCATCTCCAGGCACTTGTTCGAGTAGCCCCACTCGTTGTCGTACCAGCTGACCAGCTTGACGAAGGTGGGGTCGAGCGCGATGCCGGCCTCGG
>JABFWF010000122.1 GCA_013362405.1 Lysobacter sp.
GGCGCTGGAGGACCTGCGCCGCGCCGCGGACCTGTTCCGCCCGGCGCACGAGGCCAGCCAAGGGGTCGATGGCTGGGTCTCGATGGAACTGTCGCCGCTGCTGGCCAGCGACACCGCCGGCAGCATCGCCGCCGCGCGCCAAGTGCACGATCAGGCCGGGCGCGAGAATCTGTTCGTCAAGATTCCGGGCACGCCGGAAGGCGTTCCGGCGATCGAGGAGTCGATCTTCGACGGCGTGCCGATCAACGTGACGCTGCTGTTTTCCGCCGAACAGTACGTCGCCTCGGCCGAGGCCTACATGCGCGGCATCGAGCGCCGCCTGCAGGCGGGCCGGCCGCCGCGCGTGGCGTCCGTCGCATCGCTGTTCGTCAGCCGCTGGGACAAGGCGGTGGCCGACAAGGTGCCGGCGAACCTGCGCAACCGGCTCGGCATCGCGGTCGGGCAGAAGACCTGGCGCGCGTACCGCGACCTGCTCGCGTCCGAGCGCTGGCGTCGGCTGCAGGCGGAAGGCGCGCTGCCGCAGCGGCTGCTGTGGGCGAGCACCAGCACCAAGGATCCGGACGCGCCCGACACGCTGTACGCGTCCGCGCTGGCCGCCCCCGACACCATCGACACCATGCCGGACAAGACGCTGGCGGCATTCGCCGACCACGGCAGGATCGAGAGCGTGCTGGATGGCGGCGACGGCAGCGCCACGCTCAGGCAGTTCGCCGATGCCGGCGTCGACGTCGACGCGGTCGGTCGCCAGTTGCAGGAGGAGGGTGCCGCCGCCTTCGTGAAGTCCTGGCGGCACCTGCTCGAGGTCATCGAGGGCAAGACCTCGGCGTTGCAGGGCCGGGCATGAAGGACACTTCACGCATGCGGGACGCCATGCCTTCGCTCACCAGCCGCCCGCAGTGGCAGGCGCTGCACGACCATGCCCGTGCCACCGCCGGACGCACCTTGCGCGCGCTGTTCGCGCAGGATCCACGGCGCGGTGAGCGCCTGTGCGCGGAAGCTGCCGGGCTCTACCTCGACTATTCCAAGCAGCGCGTCGACGAGGACACGCTCGCGCTGCTGTTCGACCTCGCGCGCGCATGCGGCGTGCCGGAACGCATCGAGGCGATGTTCACCGGCGAGCATCTCAACAACACCGAGGATCGCGCCGTCCTGCACGTCGCCCTGCGCGCCCCGCGCGGCGAGCGCATCGTCGCCGATGGCGTCGACGTGGTGCCCGGGGTGCACGCCGTGCTCGACCGCATGGCCGCCTTCGCCGACGAGGTGCGCAGCGGCCGCTGGACCGGCGCCACCGGCCAGCGCATCCGCGCAATCGCCAACATCGGCATCGGCGGCTCCGACCTCGGCCCGGTCATGGCCTACGAAGCGTTGCGCCACTACCGCCTGCGCGGGCTCGATTGCCGCTTCGTCTCCAACGTCGATCCGACCGACTTCGTGGAGGCGACGCGCGACCTCGACCCGGCGACCACGCTGTTCATCGTCTGCTCCAAGACCTTCACCACGCTCGAAACGCTGACGAACGCGAAGGCGGCACGCGACTGGTGCACGCGCGCGCTGGGTGAGGCCGCCGTGGCGAAGCACTTCGTCGCCGTGTCGACCAATGCCGAAGGCGTGCGCGCGTTCGGGATCGACACCGCGCACATGTTCGGCTTCTGGGACTGGGTCGGCGGTCGCTACTCGATGGATTCGGCGATCGGGCTGTCGACGATGCTGGCGATCGGCCCGGACCACTTCCGCGACATGCTGGCCGGCTTCCATGCGATGGACGTGCATTTCCGCAGCACGCCGCTGGCGCGCAACCTGCCGGCGCTGATGGGCCTGCTGTCGGTCTGGAACAACGATTTCCTCGGCGCGGCCACGCTCGCGGTGCTGCCGTACGCGCAGTACCTCAAGCGCTTTCCGGCGTACCTCCAGCAGCTGCAGATGGAGAGCAACGGCAAGCACGTGACCCGCGACGGCCGCCTGGTCGACTACGAGACCGGACCGATCGTGTGGGGCGAGCCCGGCACCAACGGACAGCACTCGTTCTACCAGCTGATCCACCAGGGCACGCGGCTGGTGCCGTGCGATTTCATCGGCTTCTGCCAGCCGCTCAATCC
>JABFWF010000292.1 GCA_013362405.1 Lysobacter sp.
GGCATTCGCGTCGCGTGGCTCGCCGGCAAGGTCACCGGCAAGGCGCGCGCGAAGGTCCTGGAAGAGGTCGCTTCGGGCGAAGCACAAGTGGTCGTCGGCACGCACGCGCTGATGCAGGAAGGCGTGGCCTTCCATGACCTCGCGCTGGCGATCGTCGATGAACAGCACCGCTTTGGCGTGCACCAGCGCCTGGCGCTGCGCGACAAGGGCAGCGGCGGCAGCGGCAATGGCGATGCGATCGTGCCGCACCAGCTCGTCATGACCGCGACACCCATCCCGCGCACGCTGGCGATGGCCGCGTACGCCGACCTCGACGTTTCGGCCATCGACGAACTCCCGCCCGGTCGCACGCCGGTGCAGACGGTCGCACTCAGCGCCGAGCGCCGGCCCGAACTCGTCGAGCGCATCCGCAAGGCCTGCGCCGAAGGGCGGCAGGCGTACTGGGTGTGCACGCTGATCGACGACAGCGACGAGGTCGTAGCACAGGCCGCGCAAACGACCTACGAGGATCTGTGCAAGCGCCTGCCCGAAGTGCGCGTCGGCCTGGTGCACGGCCGCATGAAGGCCGCCGAGAAGCAGGCCACGATGCGCGCGTTCAAGGACGGCGAGATCGGCCTGCTCGTGGCGACGACGGTGATCGAAGTCGGCGTCGACGTGCCCAACGCGTCGCTGATGATCATCGAGAACGCCGAGCGCCTGGGCCTGGCGCAGTTGCACCAGCTGCGCGGGCGCGTGGGGCGAGGCAGTGCGGCGTCGAGCTGCGTGCTGCTCTACCAGGCGCCGCTGTCGCAGATGGCTCGCCAACGTCTGGAAACGATGCGCGAGACCAACGACGGCTTCGTCATCGCCGAGAAGGATCTGGAACTGCGCGGGCCCGGCGAACTGCTCGGCACCCGGCAGACCGGCCTGGCGCAGTTCCGCGTGGCCGATCTCGCCCGCGACGCCGACCTGCTCCCGCAGGTGCACGAGATGGGCGAGAAGCTGCTGCGCGAATCGCCGGAACTGGCCGAGCGGATCGTCGCGCGCTGGGTCGGCGGCGCCGTCCGCTTCGCCTCCGCGTGAGTCGCCCTCCGCCCGCCGAAACCGCTGCGTGAAGGCCGAACCTGCAGCCGGCGGCCCGAAACGGGCATCATGAACGCCCGTCGTAGCCTTCGAACCCGCCGATCGTGATCCCCGCTCCAACCGAACATCCCGTCGGACGGCACGGCTCGCAGCCGTTCATCGCCGCCGACGTCGGCGGCACCCATGCGCGGCTGGGGCTGGTCCACGTGCGACCCGGCGGCAAGGTCGACGTGCTGGCCTACCACCGCTACGTCTGCGCCGAATTCCCCTCGCTCGCCGCCATCGTCGACGACTTCGCGAAAACGCAGGGCGCCGAGCGCACGCACGTCGTGGTCGCCATCGCGGGCAGGCTCGAAGGCGACACGCTGATCAACGCCAACCTGCAGTGGCCGGTCTCGCTCGAGCGCACGCGCCGCGAGGCCGGCATCGCCTACTTCGCGCTGCTGAACGATTTCGAGGCCGTGGCCTGCGCAATGCCCTACATCGACGTGGCCGCGATGACCCGCGTCTGCGGCCCGGTCCAGGCCGGGGATGGCCCCGCGCTCGTGCTCGGTCCGGGCACCGGCTTCGGTGCATCGCTGTGCCTGCCGCGCACGCTCCAGCAGGGCGTGCCGCTGCGCGTGCTGGCGAGTGAGGCCGGGCACGCATCGCTCGCCGTCGGTACGCCGCGCGAGATCGCGCTGCTCACGCGCCTGCTCCAGCGCTGGCCGCACGTGGACAACGAACGCGTCCTGTCCGGCCCGGGCCTGGTGAACACCTACACCGCGCTGTGCGAACTCGACGGCGTGACGCCGAAGCTCGACACGCCCGAGGCCATCGCGGCGGCCGCGCAGGCCGGTGGCGACGCGCAGGCGCGCGAATCGCTGCAGCTGTTCTGCAGCCTGCTCGGCAGCCTCGCCGGCGATCTCGCGGTAACGTTCGGCGCGGATGCGGTTTACCTCGCCGGTGGCATTCCGGCGCAGATCCGCCCGTTCCTGCTCGAAGGCGACTTCGCCGGGCGCTTCCGCAACAAGGGGGTGCTGGGCGAGGTGCT
>JABFWF010000076.1 GCA_013362405.1 Lysobacter sp.
GGCGGCGAGCGCGAACGAAAGTGCGAACAGGGCAGGGAACACCAGCTTCGGATGCATGCGGTCAGTCCAGGTGCACGACGACCTGGCCGTGCTCGATGGTCGTCGCGCCGATGCGGCGCGCCTCCAGTCGTTGCCACAGGCCCTGGTCGAAACGGTAGACGGGCTCGTCGCGCGCGTAGTCGGCGAGCCAGCGGTTGACGAGTTCGCGCCCGCTGCCGCCCAGCGCGCCGCCGAGCGCGGGCACGTCGGCCTGTTCGAGCGTGGGCGCGTCCAGGTGCAGGCCACGCGTCTGCGGATCGAAGCGCAGGCCGCTGGCGATCGCGATGTGTCCCGACGGCGCGCGGCTGGCGTGGCCGAGGGTCCCGACGCCGACGTCGAAATCCAGGCGCAGGCGGTCGCCGTCCTGCGGGATGCTCAGGCGCGGATGCAGCACGGTCAGCGTGACCAGGCCGCCGAGCTTGTCGTAGTCGCGCGGGAAGCGCTTGTCGAGGTAGCCCTGCAATTGCGGCGCGGTGAACACCAGCTGGTTGCCGAACAGGCCGGTGGCCAGGCCCGCGCACCCGCACAGGAGTGCGGCCAGCAGCAGCGCGGTTCCCTGCAGCAGATGACGACGGTGCATGCGCGACGCTCCCGATGGCCCGCGCGCACCATCGCGCCGCGGCGGTGAATGGCGCATCACCACGTTGCCGTTCACAGCGTCCTGCGTCCGGGTTGCAGCCACGCCAGCAGCAGGCCGAGCAGCAACGTCGCCAGCGTGCCGAACAGCAGCTGCTTGTGCACCAGTTCCGGCGGCAGCGGCTGCACCGCGTAGTAGATGAGGTACCCGGGGATGGTGGCGATCGCCGCGATCGCCGCGCCGAAGCGCAGGCCCTGGCCGAGGTTGGGCCGGCTGCGGTCGACGCCCTGCCGGTACAGCCAGGTCAGGCCGTAGCCGATGAGGAGGTGCGCCGCGAGCATGTAGGGCATGTAGTGCTGCGCATCGGCCGGCGCGCGCATCAGGCCGCGCGCGACGAGGGCGTCGTAGTCGCCCTGCAGCAGCACGCCGTGCACGAGGAAGTCGAGCAGCAGGGCGGCGATCGACACCAGCAGGCCGCAGATCCAGAAGCGCTTGTCCATGGCGGTTCCCCGAAGGCCGCTGCGCGCGGCGCGACGAGTGTAGAGGCTGGCGCGACGGGCGTCGCGGGGCCGCCTTCACCCTCGGCTGCGGGGCGTGGCGCTAGCGTGGCGGCGATCCGACGCGGAGGGCTCCCCCATGGCCAGGCGACTGCTGATCGGCGCATTGCTGTTTTGCGCCTGTGCCAGCGCGGGCGCGGCCACCGTGCGGCTGCACGCCACGCTCGCCGCGAGGAACGTCGTGTCGGCCAGCGATTCGCCGGCCACCGGCGAGGCGCGGGGCACGCTGGACGACGACAACCACCTGCGCCTGACCCTGGTGTACGGCGGAGCGACGTCGACGGTCACCGGCGTCGCCCTGCACGTCGGCACGCCCGACAGTGCCGGCCCCGTCGCGGTGCCGCTGGATGTGCACCGCGACGGCAGCGGTGGCTCGCTCTCCGATGCGCGCATCGACCTCACCGACAGTGTCGCCGCGAGCATGCGCGCCGGCAGTACCTACCTGGAGGTGGATACGGTCGACCATCCGCTCGGCGAGATCCGTGGCCAGCTCACGCCGCAACCGGCAAGCCTGGCCGACCTGCCGCCGGCGACGTCGTCGTCGCCCGGCACGTCCGCCGTCACGTCCACGTACACCAACGCCACGACCGCGCCACCCTCCACGCCGGCGTCGACCACGCCGCCGCCCTGAACGGTTTCAGGTTTCGCCGCTGCGCACGCGTTCGATCGCGGCCACGAAGGCATCCGCCCCCGGCCATGGCGTGATCCGGCCGAGCTTGCGCGCGCCGCGGAAGACCATGAAGGCCGGAATACCGTGCAGGCCGAAGCGCACGGCCATCGCGCGGTCGTCGTAGACGTTGTCGTGCAGCCACTCGACGTCCGGCCAGCGGAAGCGTTCCGGCGCCAGCAGCATCTCGCCCTTGGCAAGGTCGCAGTTCGGGCAGTCGCGGCCCCACAGGAACAGCACTCGCGTCGTCGTGTCGTCGGCGAGCACGTCGTCCAGTTCGTGCGCGGTCACCGCCCGCATCGGGAAGGCGTGGAAGAAGCGTGGATGCGCGCTGTCGCTCATGGCCCGATCGTACCGCGCGGGCCTTCGCCAGCGATGCAGCGATACCGGCCAGCTTGCAACTGCGATTTCCTCCAGCGAACGACGCGAGTCCTGTGCAGGAGCGACATAAGCCTGCAAGACGATCGGACGAAGACCGGAGCGCGAATACCCGCCACGTCGTGACTGACGCCTCGGCCAACGTCGGACAAAAGAAAAGGGCCGGGAAAACCCGGCCCCTTCGAGCGGACGACAGAGCGTCCGCGCAGGGAAACCGTGGCTCAGGCCGCGGCGTCCTTGAGCTTCTTCAGCGGACGCACCTTCACCTTGACGCTGGCCGGCTTGGCGGCGAACCACTGCTCTTCCTTGGTGAACGGGTTGATGCCCTTGCGCTTCGGCTTGGCCGCCACGTTGACCACGCTGACCTTGAACAGGCCCGGCATGGTGAAACCGCCCGCGCCCTTCTTGCTGACCGAGGCGTGCGCGGTGCTCTCGAGCGAGGCCAGCACGGCGCGGACGTCGCGCGGCGCCACGCCGGTGTGCTCGGAGATGTGCGCGACCAGGCCCGACTTGCCCAGCTGCTCCTTGATCGGCTTCATCGCGGCGGGCTTGGCAGCCGCCTTCGGGGCGGCCTTCTTCGCCGCGGTCTTCTTCTTCATCGCCATGTGGTTGGTACTCGATGGAATGGATGGGTCGCCAGGATTTCCCCCTCGGCAGGCGGAATGTAGGCCAAGCAAAAGCCGCCGCCAAGTCCCACAGCGGCTTTTTCCCCGGTTTTTTCGCACCCTGCGACGGGCGGGGAGGTCAGTCCTCCTCGTGCCGGGGCTTGTAGGCGTCGGTCAGCTTCGCCTGCACCTGCGCCGGTACCGGTTCGTAGTGGCTGAAGTCCATCGAATAGCGTCCGCGCCCCGCGGTCGCCGACTTGAGCTCGGCGGCGTAGCCCTCCAGCTCCGACAACGGGACCTGCGCGCGCACCACGATCTCGCCGTCGCGCGCCGAATCGGTGCCGTTGATGCGCGCCCGCTTGGACGCGAGCCCGCCGCTGACGTCGCCCATGAACTGCTCCGGCGCGTTGACCTCGAGGTCGACGATGGGCTCCAGCACCTGCGCGTGCGCCTTGCCGATCGCATCGAGGAAGGCTTTTTTCCCGGCCGAAACGAAGGCCACCTCCTTGCTGTCGACCGGGTGCGACTTGCCGTCGTAGACGACCACGCGCACGTCCTGCAGCGGGTAGCCGGCGATCGCGCCGCTGGCCAGCACCTGGCGCACGCCCTTCTCGACCGCGGGGATGAACTGCCCGGGGATGGTGCCGCCCTTGACCTCGTCGACGAACTCGAAGCCGGCGCCACGCTGCAGCGGTTCGATGCGCAGGAACACCTCGCCGAACTGCCCGGCGCCGCCGGTCTGCTTCTTGTGCCGGTGGTGGCCCTCGGCCCTGCCGCCGACCGTCTCGCGGTAGGCGATGCGCGGCGGCCGCGTCCTGGCCTCGACGCCGTAGCGCTCCTTCAGCCGTTCCAGCATCACCCGCAGGTGCAGGTCGGACAGGCCGCGGACGACGGTTTCGTTCAACTCGCCCTGGTGTTCGACCGCGAACGCGGGATCCTCCTCCGCCAGCTTGTGCAGCGCGTTGGCGAGCTTCTGTTCCTGGCCCTTGTGCGCGGCTTCGACGGCGAGCCCGAACATGGGTTTCGGGAAGTCCAGCGGCGCGAGGTGGATCTGGTCCTCGTCGTGGCTGTCGTGCAGCACCGCGTCGAAATGCAGCTCCTCGACCTTGGCCACCGCGGCGATGTCGCCCGGGATCGCCTGCTCGATCTCGACGTGCTCCCTGCCGCGCAGCTTGAACAGGTGGCTGTCGCGCTTCACCGTGCCCTGGTAGACGCGGAACACGCCGAGCTTGCCGACGAAGGGATCGTTGATGACCTTGAAGACGTCGGCGATGACGTGCGCCTTCGGGTCGGGCTTCGCTTCGATCGGCGTCGCGGCGTCGCCGCTCCCTTTCGCGAACGGCGGGGGATTCGCCTCGGTGGGGTTCGGGAACAGGCGTTCGGCGATATCCAGCAGCTCGCGGATGCCCACGCCGCTGCGCGCCGACACGAAGCACACCGGCACGAGGTGGCCTTCGCGCAGGCACTGCTCGAACGCTTCGTGCAGCTCCTGCCCCGACAGGCCGCCCTCGCCCGCGTCGAGGTAGCGGTCCATCACCGTCTCGTTGATCTCGACCACCTGGTCGATGATCTTCTGGTGCCAGTCGGCGACCGGGCCGAAGTCGCTCTCGCCGTCGCTACTGCCGAAGCAGTCGACCACGCGCCGGCCGCGGTCGGCGGGCAGGTTCAGCGGCAGCGCTTCCGGCCCGAAGGTGTCGCGCACTTGCGCGAGCACGCGCGCCGGATCGGCATCGGCGTGGTCGATCTTGTTGACGACCACGACCCGGCAGAGCTTGCGCGCCTTCGCGTAATCCATCATCCGGCGCGTGCCGTATTCGACGCCGGCGTCGGCGTCGACCACGATCGCGACGGTTTCCACCGCGGCGAGCGCGGACAGCGACGGGCCGCGGAAATCCGGGTAGCCCGGCGTGTCGATCAGGTTGACGTGGACCAGTTCCTTGCCTACCGGCGCGTGGTCGGTGCTGGCGATCGCCGCGTCGATCGAGTGGCCGCGCGTCTTCTCGATCGGGTCGAAGTCGGAGACTGTGGTGCCGCGTTCGACCGTGCCTGCCGTCTGCAGGGCGCCGCCGGCATGCAGCAGGGCTTCGAACAGGGTGGTTTTGCCGGCGCCGGGGTGGCCTGCGAGGGCCACGTTGCGGATCTGTTGCGTGGAATACGACATGAGCCTTTCCTCCCGATGCTTCGATTGGGAAGTCCGGCCATGGATGGCCGGGCGCTTGCGGAGGGATCCGCATGTGCCGTCATGGCTGTCCGCTGCGGAAACGCTGCCGTCCGAGCGGTGCGCTCGGCGGGCGGTCATGGCGGGGACCGGCGTCGTCGCCGGGACAGCAAGCGTCCCGCAGCCCACCGGGCGGGTCAAGCCTGCCTCGAGGGTGGATGGCTGATGCCGCCGTGACGCGCAGGCGCGTAGGCTGTCGGCCCCTTCGAAGGAGCACCGCCATGGCACTCAAGCGCTACGCCACCGCGCACTGGGAAGGCGACCTCAAGGCCGGGCAGGGCCGCATCAGCACGCCGGCGAGCGGCCTGCTCGCCGACACGCGCTACGGGTTCAACACCCGCTTCGGCGACGGCAATACTCCTGAAAGCCGGGGCACCAACCCGGAGGAACTCATCGCGGCCGCGCACGCGGGCTGCTTCGCGATGGCGCTGTCGAACGAGCTGGCCAAGGCCGGGCATGCGCCGCAGGCGGTGGACGCGCGCGCGGAGGTCGAGTTGTCGATGGAAGGTGCGCCGACGATCAGCGCGATCCGGCTCACGGTGAAGGCGAAGGTGCCCGGCATCGACGCGGTGAAGTTCCGCGCGATCGCCGACGACGCCAAGCAGAACTGCCCGGTGTCGAAGGCGCTCAGTGCGGTGCCGATCTCGCTGGAGGCCGAACTGGCCGGCTGAGTCGCACCAGGTGCCGTTGCCCGCACGGCATGGCGGGCGGCGCCTTGCCGCGGGGCCGTCCGCGTCGGCGGCCCACTACTGCCGCTGTCGGCCTGCTGAACGGCATGCGCCCACCCGTGCAGGTTCAGGCGTGTTTAACCGCCGTGACCAAACGATGCGCGGGCGCCCTCCTGGCGCCGGAGCCCTGCCATGCAACGCGCCACCGTCTCCCTTCTTGCGCTCTTCCTCGCCGCTGCCACCGGCACCGCCTCGGCGCAGTCCTACGGCGCCTACGATGGCTATGCGTCGCCCGCCGGCCAGGGCTACGCCGATGCCGGCGGGTACTACGACTACGCGCGCGTGGTGCGCGTGGCCCCGGTGATCCGCCCGGGCTACCGCTCGACCGCGGGCAGCCGCTGCTACACCGAGCGCGGCGCCTACGCCGACGGCTATGGCAATGACAACGACGGCTACTACCGCAACGACGGCTACGCCGGAAACGGCGAGTACCGCGGCGGCTACGACACCGGCAGCACCACCGGGCGCAACGTTGCCACCATCGTCGGCGGCGTGGTGGGTGCCGCGCTCGGCAGCCGCGTCGGCGGTGGCTCGGCGCGCTACGCGACCGCGGCGATCGGCTCGATGGTCGGCGGCATGGCCGGCCGACAGGTCTACGACAGTTCGCATCGCCCCACGCGCGTGGCGACGGTGCAGGTGTGCGATCCGGTCAATGCCAGCTACGGCAGCAATGGCTACGGGAACAATGGCTACGGCAGCAACGGTTACGGCAACACCGGTTACTACGGCAACACCGGCTATGGCGGCAATGGCTATGACGCGAACGACGTCGACGGCTACGACGTCACCTACGAATACGCCGGCCGCACCTACAGCACGCGCACCCGCTACAACCCGGGCAACCGCATCCGGGTACGGGTGGACGTGCGTCCGGAATGAACGCCGCGACGATGCGTAACGCAGAGCAGGGGCCGGCGACGGCCCCTGTTTTTTTGCGCCCGCTCTACCAGTCGATCTCGCCGCGCACGATGGTGCAGGCGCGGCCGCCGGACCAGACGTCGCCCGCGGCGTCCACCTGCAGTTCGATGATCGCGTCGTGGCCGACCTCGCGGCCCTGGCTGACGCGGTAGAAGCCGCCGCTGCCGGGCAGCGCGTCGCGCGAAGCCAGCCACGCGGCCAGCGTCGCGTTGGCCGCGCCCGACGCAGCGTCCTCGAACGCCGCCGGTGCGCCCACCCACGCGCGCACCACGAGGTAGTAGACCGGATCGGTGCTGCGCGCGAACACGCACAGGCCCATGGTGTCCGTGTCATGGGCCAGGCGCGCGACCGCGCTCCAGTCCGGCGTCGCCGTGCGCAGGGCTGCCTCGTCGGCAACCTCGGCGATCCACCAGCGCCGCCCTCCGTCCATCAGCGCGGGCGGCAGCGAACCGAGCGGCAATCCGTGCAGCGCCGGCGCCAGGCGCGGATCGACGCTGCACGCGACCTCACCCACGCGCGCGCGCGGCGTACGCACCGCGATCACGCGCGCGCGGCCTTCGCCGCTGACATGCAGCGGCAGCAGTCCGGCGATGCCTTCCTGCACCAGCACGCCGTCGCGCGGCACGGCGATGCCGGCGTCGAGCGCGACGTGCGCGGTGCCCACGCTCGGATGGCCGGCGAACGGCACCTCGCGGCGCGGGCTGAAGATGCGCAGGCGGTAGCTCGCGTCGGGCGTGGTCGGCGGGAACACGAAGGTCGTCTCAGGCAGCCGCGTCCAGCGCGCGATCGCCTGCATGGTGGCGTCGTCGAGGCCGTCGGCATCCAGCACCACCGCGAGCGGGTTGCCCGCGCCCGGGTGGTCGGCGAACACGTCGACCTGGCGGTAGCGGCGGATCATGCGTTGCTCCAGGCGAGCGAACCGTCGATGACGAGCTGCGTCGCGCCGCCGATCCAGACCTCGCCATCGGCATCCACCGCGATCTCCAGACTCCCGTCGCGGCCGATCTCGCGGCCCTGGCTGGCGATGTAGCGTCCGCCCGCGCCCGGCAGCGCGCCGGCCTGCGCCAGCTGCGCGGCAATGCAGGCGTTGGCGCTGCCCGTCACCGGATCCTCGGGGATGTTGTCGGCCGGGCAGTACGCCCGCACCGCGAGCTGGTGGTCGGCGCCGGCGGGCGCGCGGCCATACACGGCGAGCCCGACGGCGCCGGTTGCGGTGGTCAGCGCGGCGATCGCGGCGAGGTTGGGCCGCATCGCGCGCACGCTCGCCGCATCGGCGAGTTCGACCAGCCACCAGCGCGGACCGTTGTTCCACAGCGCCGGCGCGAGCGCGCCGCGCGCCAGCCCGGCGAGCGCCGCATCGATG
>JABFWF010000014.1 GCA_013362405.1 Lysobacter sp.
GGTTCGTGTTCCCGCATGCGCCGGTGCGGCCGGTGACGAACAACAACGGCATGCGCATGCGCGCGTGGTACGACATCGTCCATTTCGATTTCGACGCGCTGCACACCGATGCCGGCAAGAGCCGCGCCGACGAGGCGGGTGTCGCCGAGTCGGTGGCGCAGGTCGAGGCGCTGATCGCGCGCGAGAACGAACGCGGCATTCCGGCCGAACGCATCGTGCTGATCGGCTTCTCGCAGGGCGGCGCCATCACCCTGTCGGCCGGCCTTCGCCGGCGCGTGCCGCTCGCCGGGCTGGCCGGGCTGTCGACCTACCTGCCCGAAGCGCCTTCGCAGGCCGCCGCCGCATTGCAGGCCGCGGCGACGTCGCAGCCGCTGTTCATGGCCCACGGCCAGTTCGATCCGGTGGTGCCGGCAGCCATCGGCTTGCGCAGTTCTCAAGCCATGAAGGCGATGGGTTTCGCGCTGGAATGGCATGACTACCCCATGGCGCACCAGGTTTGCGCCGAGGAGATCCGCGACCTGGGCGACTGGCTGTCCCGTCGCTTTGCCGGCTAGGGCCAGCGGACGATTGGTAGCCGACCCCGCGCGGGGCTATCCTCCCCCCATACGGCTGTGCCGGCCTTGGGGATGGAGGCGCCGATGAGGGTAGTGATCGCCGATGACGAGCCGCTGGCGCGCGAGCGTCTACGCGGGTTGCTGGCCGAACAGCGTGGCGTCGAGGTCGTCGCCGAGGCGGCCGACGGCCAGCACGCGCTGCACGCCTGCGCCGAACATCGCCCGGACCTGGTGCTGCTGGACATCGCGATGCCCGGCATCGACGGGCTGGAAGCCGCGCGACACCTCGCGGCGTTCGATCCGCGCCCGGCGGTGGTCTTTTGCACCGCGTACGACGCGCATGCGCTGTCGGCGTTCGAGGCCGAGGCCATCGACTACCTCGTCAAACCCGTGCGCGCCGAACGCCTGGCCGCTGCGCTGGAACGCGTGCGCACCTTCGCCGCCGGCCGCGAGAAGAACGGCGACAACGGTGCCGGGCCTGTCGGCCAGCGCCGCAGCCACCTGTGCGCGCGCCTGCGCGGCAGCCTGCGGCTGATTCCGATCGAGGACGTGCACTACCTGCATGCCGAAGAGAAGTACGTCGTCGTGCACCACGCGCGCGGCGAGGACCTCATCGAGGAATCGCTGAAGTCCCTGGAAGACGAGTTCGGCGAACGCTTCGTGCGCATCCATCGCAACTGCCTGGTGGCGCGGCACGAGATCGTCGAACTGCGCCGCGCGCCCGACGGCCACGTGCAGGCCGTGCTGCGCCATGGCAAGGCGCCGCTGGAAGTCAGCCGGCGCTGCGTGTCGGGGCTGAAGGAAACCTTGAAGCACCTGTGATGATGTCGGTAGTAGAGGTAACCGCCGGCGACGCGCCGGTCCCGAATGGAACACGCGTGAGCGGACACGGGCGCACCGCGCTCGTGCTGGGCGCGAACGGATTCATCGCCGGCTTCATCATCGCCGCGCTGCGTACGCGCGGCTGGCGCGTGATTCGCGGCGTGCGTAGGGCGGACGGCAGCGACGACGCGCGCGCATGCGATCTGGCCGACGGGAGCACCGACTGGCGCGCCGTCCTCGACGGCGTCGATGCGGTCGTGAACGCGGCCGGCATCCTGCGCGAATCCGGTCGCCAGCGTTTCGAAGCGATCCACCATGCCGCGCCGCTCGCGTTGGCGCGTGCGTGCGTGGAGGCGGGCGTGCGCCGGTTCGTGCAGGTTTCGGCGCTGGGGCATGCGGACGACGGCGAATTCGTCGCCTCGAAGCACCGCTTCGACGATGCCCTGCTGCGCTTGCCGCTGGGCGCTGTCGTGCTGCGTCCTTCGGTCGTCTATTCGACACGTGGTTCGTACGGCGGCACCTCGCTGCTGCGTGCGATGGCCGGACTGCCGGGCGTGCTCGCCAATCCGGGGCACGGCCAATGGCCGCTGCAACCGGGGGCCGCCGAGGACCTGGGCGAACTCGTCGCGCAGGCCGACCTGTGGCTGCACGGTCACGTACACGACAGCTTCGACTACCGGGTCGGCCGCTGCCG
>JABFWF010000069.1 GCA_013362405.1 Lysobacter sp.
GCGAGCGCGGCGGTGGTGCTGGCGGTGGGCGCGAGGTCGAGCGGGCAGGCCTCGGCCGGCACGCTGACGTCGAGGTGCACGTCGGCTTCGCGCGCGAGCGTCGAACCCGGGCGCCCGGTCATCGCGATCACCGCGTTGCCCTGGCGCTTGAGCACCGGCAGCAGCATCAGCACCTCGTCGGTCTCGCCGGAATTGGACAGCGCGAGCACGATGTCGGCGTCGGTGACCATCCCGAGGTCGCCGTGGCCCGCTTCGCCGGGATGCATGTAGAAGCTGGGCGTGCCGGTGGAGGCGAGCGTCGCCGCGATCTTGCGCGCGACGTGGCCCGACTTGCCCATGCCGGTGCAGACCACGCGGCCACGGCCGGCGAGCACCAGCGCGCAGGCGGCGCTGAAGGCGCCATCGATGCGCGCGGCGACCGCGTCGAGCGCGCGCGCCTCGATCGCGAACACGCGGCGACCGCTCGCGGCATAGTCGAAAACCGGGATTGTTGCGGGCTCGGTCGGCATGTCGGCCGGGGCTTTCCGCTAGACTGGACGCGGCATTTTACCCGCTTCCGCGCGTGCGCCGGCCCTCTGCCGCGCCGCCCCTTCCCCTGGTTCCCCATGACCCCCGATTTCATCCGCCAACTCATCGAGCAGGGCCTGCCCGGCGCGCGCGCCGACGTGCAGGGCGACGACGGCGTGCATTTCGAAGCCACCGTCGTCAGCGAGGCCTTCCGCGGCAAGCTGCCGCTCGCGCGCCACCGCATGGTGTACGCGACGCTCGGCGAGCGCATGGGTGGCGAGATCCACGCGCTCGCGCTGAAGACGCTCACTCCCGACGAAGCCGGGCGGGGCTGAGCCATGCAGAAGATCGTGGTCGAGGGCGGCGTGCCGCTGCATGGTGAGGTGCGCATCTCCGGCGCCAAGAACGCGGTGCTGCCGATCCTGTGCGCCGCGCTGCTCGCCGACGGCCCGGTGGTGATCCGCAACGTTCCGCAGCTGCACGACGTGCGCACCACGCTCAAGGTGCTCAGCGAGCTCGGCGCCGGCATCCGCGCCGACGGCGACCTGATCGAGATCGACCCGCGCAGCGTCCACTCGCAGGTCGCGCCCTACGAGCTGGTCAAGACGATGCGCGCCTCGGTGCTCGTGCTCGGCCCGCTGCTCGCGAAGCACGGCGCGGCGGAGGTCTCGCTGCCCGGCGGCTGCGCGATCGGGTCGCGGCCGGTCGACCAGCACATCAAGGGCATGCAGGCGCTCGGCGCCGACGTGACCGTCGACCACGGCTTCATCAAGGCCAGCGCGAAGCGCCTGCGCGGCGCGCGCGTGGTGTTCGACATGGTCAGCGTCGGCGCGACCGAGAACGTGCTGATGGCCGCGGTGCTCGCCGAAGGCACCAGCGTGCTCGAGAACGCGGCGATGGAACCGGAGATCGTCGACCTCGCCGACTGCCTGAAGGCAATGGGTGCGCGCATCGAAGGCGCCGGCACGCCGCGCATCACCGTCGAGGGCGTGGACCGCCTGCACGGCGGCGAGCACGCAGTCGTCGCCGACCGCATCGAGACCGGCACCTTCCTCGTCGCCGCGGCGATGACCGGCGGACATGTCACCGCCACGCACGCGCGGCCGGACACGCTCGACGCCGTCCTCGACAAGCTGCGCCACGCGGGCGCCGACATCGCCGTCGACGGCGACCGCATCACCCTCGACATGCGCCGCCGCCGGCCGCGGTCCGTCGACATCACCACCGCGCCGCACCCGGCCTTCCCGACCGACATGCAGGCGCAGTTCATGGCGCTGGACTGCATCGCGGATGGCGCGGGCGTGATCAACGAAACGATCTTCGAAAACCGCTTCATGCACGTCAACGAGCTGCTGCGCCTGGGCGCCGACATCCGCGTCGACGGCCACACCGCGGTCGTGCGCGGCGTCGAGAAGCTCAGCGGCGCGCCGGTGATGGCCACCGACCTGCGCGCCTCGGCGTCGCTGATCCTCGCCGGCCTCGTGGCCGAAGGCGAGACCACCATCGACCGCATCTACCACCTCGATCGCGGCTACGAAAACATCGAGGCCAAGCTGTCGGGGCTGGGGGCGCGCATCCGGCGCATCGGGTAGCCGGATGCACGTCCCAGCGCGAAGGGCTCAGTGCACCCCGCGCAGCTTCAGGTCCATCTCGTCCTTGCCGTTGTGGCGCTGGAGGACGCGGGCGGGAACGGGGAGGTCGTCGACGATCCACAGCACGGTCTGGCGGTCGCCGTCGGTGCGCTCGACACGGGTGGCCTGGCGCTGCTTGTCGCCGACGGTGACGGTGTCCTTGCCGGCGACGCGGTACGCCATCTGCTTGGCCCGGCCGTCGTCGACCATGTGGTAGCTCGGCGCGTTCTCGCCGGCGCGGACGTCCCGCACCAGGGCCAGGTTGATCAGCATGGCGTCGAGATCGCCCGGATGCAGGGCGACCGGGCCGCGCCGGTCTTCGTGGATGTCGCCGCTCCAGGTGGCCTGGCCGCTGGACCAGTCGTAGGTCGCCTGCTTGTCGCTCTTCTTGATCAGCACGCTGGACTTGTCGTGGCCGGACAGCGGTCGCCACTGCCCGTCGTTGTCCTCGAAGGTGGTGCTCTGGCTCAGCTGCGCCACCGGCGCGGTGATGTCGAGCGCGTACGTCCAGCGGTTGCCGCCGGCCTGCACGAGGGTCATGCGGCCGTTGCCCTGCAGGCCCATGTAGCTGGCGGTGTAGTCGGCGGTGAAGGGCTTGAGCGCGGCGAAGGCGGGCAGGCTGGCGAGCGCCAGCGCGGCGGTGGCGAGCAGGCGGAAAGGCGAGGTCATTGGCTGGCTCCCTTGTATTCGACGAGGCGCAGGTCGGTGCTGTCGGCACCGTCCTCGCGTTGCAGGATGCGGATCGGGGTGGGCACGCCGGCGGCGACCCACAGGATGGTTTCGTCGCCGCCGGCCTGCACGCGGTCGGCGCGCATGGCGTCGTAGCTGAGGTCCCCGACGCTGACGTTCTCGGTCTGCGGCGCGACCTGCCAGGTGTGCTCGCGCATGCGGCCGTCGTCGACGAAGCGGTAATGCAGGGTCCGCCCGGGCGCGGCGTCGCGGATCACCGCGAGGTCGATCAGCAGGCCGCTCATGTCGCCGTCCCGCAGGGCGACCGGACCGGCGCGGCCGCGCCGGACGTCGCCGGTCCAGCGCGCGCTGTGCGTGGCCCAGTCGTACACGCCGACCGTCTTGTGCCGGGCGAGGAACACGCGGCGCACGGTGGCCTGGGTGAGCGGGCGGAAGGCGTCGCCGTCGCGTTCGAACAGCGTGCTCTGCTGGGCGTTGAGCCCGGTCATGCGCATCAACCCCTGCCCTTCCATGGTCAGGTCGACCCGCCAGCGCGGCGCCTCGAGCGGCACGACCTGGAGCGTCGCCATGCCGAGCTCGCGGCCGGCGTGGAAGACCTGGTAGGTGGCGACGAAGGGCTGCAGCGGGCGCGGCGTGTCGGACGGTGACGGCTGCGTCGGGGGCAGGGGCGATGCGGCCGGCGCGGGCGCGGCCACCTGCGCCGCGGCCGGTGGCGCGGAGAGGAGCAGGGCGAGGGCGGCGGTCAGGGTGCGCATGGAGGGCGCCATCATGCGAAGGCCTGGTTGGCTCCCAGCTGAAGCGGCGCGGCCAGCGGGAGGCCGTCGAACATGACGGTGTCGCCCGCCAGGTGTGCCCGGCCCCGCGCCAGCAGCGCGACGGTGGCGACCAGCAGCGGGTGCTCGCGGGCCAGCACGCGGCGGGCGAGCGCCTCGGCGTCGTCGCCCGGCAGCACCGGCACGCGTGCCTGGGCGATCACCGGGCCACCGTCGAGGTCGGGGGTGACGAAGTGGACGCTGGCGCCGTGCTCGGCCGTGCCCGCGGCCAGCGCCTGCGCGTGCGTGCGCAGGCCCTTGAAGGCCGGCAGCAGCGAGGGATGGATGTTGACCAGCCGGCCGCGGTGCGCGTCCACCGCAGCCTCGCTGATCAGCCGCATGTAGCCGGCGCAGACGATCAAGTCGGGTCGGGCGGCGTCGACACGGGCGAAAAACGCTTCGTCGAAAACGAGGCGGTTCGGGAACGCGCGCGGCTCGATGGCCTCGGCATGCACGCCGGCATGGCGTGCACGTCGCAACGCGACGGCATCGGCCTTGTCGGAGAACACGCCGACGATTTTCGCAGCGAGCGCGCCGCGCGCGATCGCGTCGAGCAGCGCCTGCAGGTTGCTGCCGCGGCCGGAGGCGAGGACGGCGATGCGGTAGGTCGGATCGGGCACGGCGGGGCCTGGTGGTTCTGGCCGCGCAAGCGCGGCCACGGGATGTCAGGCGGAAAACGTCATCCGATCCGCACGCGATCGCCGCCCGGCGCGGCCACGACCTGGCCGATCGGCCGGTGCGCGAGGCCGAGCCGCTGCAGGTCCGCCGATACCGCGGCGACGTCGCCCGGTGCGAGCACCAGCACGAAGCCGACGCCGCAGTTGAAGGTGCGCCACATGTCCTCGCGCGGCACCGCGCCTTCGCGCTGCAGCCAGTCGAACACGGGCGGCAGCACGATCGCGGACGCATCGATGTCGAGGCCGAAACCATCGGGGATCACGCGGATGATGTTCTCGGTGAGTCCGCCGCCGGTGATGTGGGCCATCGCATGCAGATCGTGCTTGCCGAGCAGTTCGAGGATCGGCTTCACGTAGAGCTGCGTCGGCGCCATCAGCGCATCGACCAGCTTGGTGCCGCCGACGTCGAGATCGGCAGGCCGGCCGGCGCGGTCGTAGATGCGGCGGACCAGCGAATAGCCGTTCGAATGCGGGCCGCTGGAGGCGATGCCGAGCAGCACGTCGCCGGCGCGCACCTTCGCGCCGTCGAGCAGCTTCGATTTCTCCACCGCGGCGACGCAGAAACCGGCGAGGTCGTATTCGCCCGGCGGATACATGTCGGGCATCTCGGCGGTCTCGCCGCCGATCAGCGCGCAGCCGGAGAGCTCGCAGCCCTTGGCGATGCCGCCGACGACGGCGACGGTGGTGTCGACGTCGAGCTTGCCGGTGGCGAAGTAATCGAGGAAGAACAGCGGCTCTGCGCCCTGCACGAGCACGTCGTTGACGCACATCGCGACGAGGTCGATGCCGATGGAGTCGTGCCGGTTCAGCTGCTGCGCGAGCTTGAGCTTGGTGCCGACGCCGTCGGTGCCGGACACCAGCACCGGTTCGCGATACTTGTTCGACAGGTCGAACAGCGCGCCGAACCCGCCGAGCCCGCCCATCACCTCAGGCCGGAAACTGCGCTTCACCAGCGGCTTGATGCGTTCGACGACTTCGTTGCCCGCGTCGTTGTCGACGCCGGCGTCCCGGTAGGTGAGCGGAGTGGGGGTGGTCACGCGGAATCCGGCGGCGGCGGGAATGACGCGGAATTTTAGCAGGGGCGGCAAACGCGCCTTCCAGCCACGCCTTTCAACGCCGCAGCGGGGCCGGGGCCTGGCCGGTCGCGACGCCGCCGGAGCGGGGCTTCCGACACCCAGCGAGTATCGGGAGTGGGCGCACCGCGCCCGTTTTCAGGGGCCCCGCTTCGGCGGCGCCCTTGGGATTGCGACGCGCGGCAAGCGGCACGCTCGCCCTCCCGCATGGACGCGCCCCGCCCGCTGCGGCACCATCTTCCGACGGTGGCTCGCGCGGGACGGACGATGCGGAACTGGATGCGATGCGTGGCGGTGGCTGGCCTCTGGATGGTGCTGGGCCTGGCGTGGGCGCAGCGCGTGGAAGGCGACCGTCCCGAGGCGCAGGGCCCTTACCAGGCCGAAGTCACCGTGCAGAGCCAGGTCGAAGCCCAGCGCAAGGGCGGCTTCACGCGCGCGCTGGGCCAGGTGCTGCAGCGGATCACCGGCGATCGCGGGGTCGCCCAGCGCCCGGGCGTGGCGCAGGAACTGCGCGACGCCGGCGACTACGTCGACGGCTACGACTACCGCCAGGACGAAGGCGTGTCGCCGGTGACCGGCGCTCCGACCTACGACACCACGCTGGTCGTCCGTTTCGACCAGGACAAGGTCGACAACCTGATCGCCGCGCTCGGCCTGCCGGTGTGGGCGGAGCCGCGGCCCAAGCCGGTGCTGTGGCTCGCCATCGACGACGGCAGCGGCCCGCGCCTGGTGGCCCTGGCACAGGCGGGTGCCGCGCGCTCGGTGCTCGACCGGGCGAAGGTGCGCGGTTACAAGCTGGGCCTGCCGTCCGGCAGCGCCGCCGAGCAGGCGGCCGTCGGCGCGATCTGGCGCGGCGATGCCAGCGTGATCGCCCGCCTTTCCGCCCGCTACAACCCGCCGATGCAGCTGATCGGCAAGCTCTACCGCAATGCCGGCGGCTGGACGGCGGACTGGACCTTCGTCGACAAGGGCCGTGTGCTCGACCAGTGGAGCAGCAGCGATGCCGACGCGCGCCGCGCGATGGCCGCCGGCGCCGACGGCGCGGCGGACGCGCTGGTGGCCCGCTACGCGAAGGCGCCGCCGGTCGGGCCGCCGGGCGTCGTGCGCGTGGCGTTCACCGGCCTGCACGGCAGCGACGACTACATGCGCCTGTCGGGCTACCTGCAGGGCCTGGCGGTGGTGCGCGGCATCGCCCCGGTGAAGGCGACGCCGGACACGCTCGAAGTCGATCTCGACCTCGTCAGCGGGCTGGAAGGCTTCCGTCGCCTGCTCGACCACGACGTGCTCGAGGACACCGGCGCCGTCGGCACGCCCACCTTCCAGCTGCACTGAGGCGCGCTTGAGCGACCGCCCGGAATTCGCCATCGCCACCTTCCTGCACCGCCTGCAGTGGGGCCTGCTGGCGCTCGCCGCCGGCTGGCTGCTGTGGCTGCTGGCGCCGGTGCTGACGCCCTTCGCGGTGGCCGCGCTGCTCGGCTGGCTCGGCGATCCGGTGGTCGACCGACTGCAGCGCTGGTTGCCGCGCAGCACCGCGGTGATGCTGGTGTTCACGGCGATGGCGGCGGTGGCGCTGCTCGCCGTCCTCGCCCTGCTGCCGTTGTTGCAGCGGCAGGTGGTGACGCTGGTGGTGTCGCTGCCGCACTACCGCGACTGGATCACCGGCACCGCGCTGCCCTGGCTGCAGGCGAAGACCGGTCTGCAGCTGACCCAGTGGCTGGATCCGCAACGCCTGATCGATGTCGTGCGCCAGCACTGGGAAGCGGCCGGCGGCGCGGCCGCGACGCTGCTCGGCTACCTGTCGCGCTCGGGTTTCGCGCTGCTCGGCTGGATCGCCAACCTGGTGCTGCTGCCGGTGCTGACGTTCTTCTTCCTGCGCGACTGGGACGTGTTCGTCGAGCGCGTCGCCGCGCTGGTGCCGCGCGACCACGCGGCGATCGTCGGCCAGCTGGCGCACGAGTCGAGCGAGGTACTGGGCGCGTTCCTGCGCGGCCAGTTGCTGGTGATGCTGATCCTCGGGGTGCTGTACGGCGCGGGCCTGTGGGCGGTGGGGCTGGACCTCGGCATCCTCATCGGCCTGGTCGCCGGCGTGCTGACCTTCGTGCCCTACCTCGGCCCGGCCACCGTCATCGTGCTCGGCGGCCTCGCCGCGCTCGCCCAGTTCGGCGACTGGCAGCACCTGGCGGGCGTCGCGCTGGTGTTCGGCCTGGGTCAGGCGGTGGAAAGCTACTGGCTCACGCCGCGGCTGGTCGGCGGCCGCATCGGCCTGCATCCGGTGGCGGTGATCTTCGCCGTGCTCGCCGGCGGGCAGCTGTTCGGCTTCCTCGGCATGCTGCTGGCGCTGCCGGTGGCGGCGGTGGCCAACGTCCTGCTGCGTTATGCGCACGGGCGCTACACCCACAGCCGTCTGTACGCGGGCGAGCGCCCGGCCATCCTGCTCGGCGACGGCGTCGACATCCCGGGTCCGGGCGGCGGCGGATGAACCCTGGCACCGGCGGGCAACTGCCGCTGGCCCTACGGCATTCGCCCGACCAGCGGTTCGAAACGTTCGTCGACGCGCCCGCGGGCGTGCTGGCGCAGCTGCACGCGCTCGCCATGCAGCGGGACGCGGACTGGCTGTACCTGGCCGGGCCGGCAGGCGTCGGCAAGACGCACCTCGCACTGGCCCTGTGTGCCGCGGCGGAAGCCCTGGGCCGGCGCACCGGCTACCTGCCGCTCGCGGCCACGCGCGGGCGCCTGCGTGCTGCGCTCGACGCGCTCGACGGCAACGACGTGGTGGCGCTCGATGGCCTGCAGGCGATCGCGGGCAAACGCGACGACGAGGTCGCGCTGTTCGATTTCCACAACCGCGCGCGCGTCGCGGGCACGGCGTTGCTGTACACCGCGGACGCCGCGCCGGATGCGCTCGCGCTGGTGTTGCCCGACCTGCGCTCGCGGCTGTCGCAATGCACGCGCGCGGTGCTGGCGCCGCTGGATGACGATGGCCGCCGCCGCGTCCTGCGCGAGCGCGCGCAACGGCGCGGACTGGTGCTGGAGGACGCCGCGTTGGAATGGCTGCTGCGCCGCGTGGGCCGCGACCTCGCCGGCCTCACCGCGCTGCTCGATCGCCTCGACCGCGCCTCGCTCGCCGCGCAACGACGGTTGACGGTGCCGTTCCTGCGGCAGGTGCTCGAGGCCTGAGTGGCGCCGGTGGGTGCTGTTCGTAGGAGCGGCTTGTAGCCGCGAGCCCCAGCCGCTTCCGGCGTGTCGCGGGAGCAACCCGGTGACTTTGCCAAGCATTTTTCGGAGTGACGCAAGTCGCGACGGAAGCGTGCCGGTCGCGACTTGCGTCGCTCCTCAGGGCGTCACGATGCGAAGAGCAAAGCGCCTCGTGAAGGTGGTTCGCGCCTCATGCGCTCCCGCTGTCACGCAGCGCCGCATCCAGCTGCGCCAGCCGCTCCGCCGTGCCGACGTCGGTCCAGCGGCCGCGGTGGTGTTCGCCGGTCACCGCATCGCGCGCCATCGCCGCGCGCAGCAAGGGCGCGAGCTTGAAGCGCGGCGGGATCTCGCGCGCACCCGGCACGTCGCCGATGACGTCGCGCCAGCCGTCGAACAGCGCCGGACGATAGACGCCAATGCCAGCGAACGTCAGCTTGCGCACGCCTTCGGCGCGCAGCGGCACTGCGTGGCCGGCCACCTCGACTTCGTCGCAATTTGCGTCCGCATGCGTGCGCTCGTCTCGCGCCGGTTCGCAGTCGAAGGCGAAGTCGCCGCCGGGATGCTGCGGCGGATTGTCGACCAGCACGAGGTGCGCATCGCCGGCCGGGTCGCGGGGCAGCCGGTCGAAGTCGTAATCGGTCCAGATGTCGCCGTTGACGACGAGGAACGGCGCGTTCGGCGTGTCGGCGAGCAGCGCGAGCGCGTTCCACATCCCGCCGCCGGTTTCCAGCGGCGTCGGGCCTTCGTACGAGTAATGCAGGCGCAACCCCCAGCGCGAGCCGTCGCCGAGCGCCGGTGGGAACTGCTCCGCAAGCCAACTGGTGTTGACCACCACGTCGCGCACGCCGCAGGCGGCGAGCTTTTCGAGGTGCCAGGCGATCAGCGGCCTGCCGCCGGCGATGAGCAGCGGCTTGGGCGTGGTGTTGGTGAGGGGCCGCATGCGTTCGCCGAGTCCGGCGGCCAGGATGAGCGCTTTCATGCAGGCGCCTTCATGCGTGCGGTCACGCGGTCGCTGCGTGTGCCATCGCCGGCAGCACGCGCTCGTCGATCAGCCGGCGCAGGCCATCGAACTCGGCGTAACGCGGCAGCACTTCGGCGAGGTAGGCGAAGAAGCGCGGCACGTCCTGCAGGTACTTCGGCTTGTGGTCGCGATGGTTGAGCCGCGCGAAGATGCCGATCACCTTGAGGTGGCGCTGCACGCCGATCCAGTCGACGTCGCGACGGAAGCGCGCGAACTCCGGTACCGGCAGCCCGGCCTGCGTTGCGCGCGCGTGGTAGTGCGCGACCCAGCCGGCGACGCGCTGCTCCGGCCAGCTGAGGAAGGCGTCCTTGAACAGGCTGAGCACGTCGTAGGCGATCGGCCCATGCACCGCGTCCTGGAAGTCGAGCACCGCGAGCGTGCCGTGACCGGAAGCGTCTTCAACCGGCATCAGGTTGCGCGGCATGAAGTCGCGGTGCACGAGGACGCGCGGCTGCGCGAGCGCGGCGTCGATCAGCTTGCGGTAGACGGCATCGAGTGTCTCGAGCAGGTCGCAGTCGAGCGCGAGGCCGAGGTGGCGGCCGAGGAACCATTCGTCGAACAGACGCAGCTCGCGCGCGAGCAGCGCCTCGTCATACGCCGGCAGGTTCGCCGGCGGCGCGACCGCCTGCAGCCGCAGCAGCTGGTCGAGCGCGGCATCGAACAGCGCGTCGGCGTTGCCCGCGTCGATGACCTGCAGGCAGGTCTGCGCGCCGAGATCCTCCAACAGCAGGAAACCGGCGTCGACGTCGCGTGCCAGCACGCGCGGCACGCGCACGCCGCCGCCTTCGATCAGGTCGCGGATGCGCAGCCACGGGCGCACGTCCTCCTTGTCCGGCGGCGAATCCATCACGATGCGGCTGGGAGCGTGGCCGAGCGTGCGCCAGTAGCTGCGGAAGCCGGCGTCCATCGATGCGCGTTCCAGCCCGACCGCGGGATCGGAGAGCGCGGCGCGCGTCCAGGCGAGGCGCGTGGCGGCGCGCGGGGAAGTGTCGTCGGCGGGCTGGCTCATGCGGCGTGCGGGCGCGGGTCGCGAAAGCGCTCAGGGTAAACTGCGGCGGCGCATCGAAGGGAGTGGAGCGTGGCGAAACTGCAACCCGTGTTGCTCTCCGGTGGATCCGGCACCCGCCTGTGGCCGCTCTCGCGCGAGATGTATCCGAAGCAGTTCCTGCCGCTGGCCGGCGAGGACACCATGTTGCAGGCCACGTGGCAGCGGGTCGCGCCGATCGCCGGCGCGGCACCAATCGTGGTCGCCAACGAGGAACACCGCTTCCTGGTCGCCGAACAGCTGCGCCAGGTGGGAGCGCCGACTCCGGCGATCGTGCTGGAGCCGATTGGCCGCAACACCGCGCCCGCGATCGCCGCGGCGGCGCTGCAGGCGACGGCCGGTGGCGACGATCCGCTGCTGGTGGTGTTGCCGTCCGACCACGTGGTGCGCGATGCGGACGCCTTCCGAGCCGCGGTCGGCGAAGCGATGGAGGCGGCGGAGCAGGGCGCGCTGGTCACCTTCGGCATCCATCCGACCGGGCCGGAAACCGGCTTCGGTTACATACAGTCCACGGCGGGGGAAGGCGTGCGCAAGGTGCTGCGCTTCGTCGAGAAGCCCGGCGAGCAGACCGCGCGCGGCTACCTCGCCGAGGGTGGCTATTCCTGGAACAGCGGCATGTTCCTGTTCCGCGCCTCGCGTTACCTCGAGGAGCTCGGCCGCTTCCATCCCGACATGCTCGCCGCGGTGCGGCAGGCGTTTGGGAAGGCGCGGCGCGACGGCGATTTCATCCGGCTCGACAAGGACGCCTTCGCCGCCTCGCCGTCGGATTCGATCGACTACGCGGTGATGGAAAAGACCGACGCGGCGATGGTGCTGCCGGTGGACATCGGCTGGAACGACGTCGGCTCGTGGTCGGCATTGTGGGACGTGGCCGAGCGCGACGCCGATGGCAACGCGCACCTCGGCGACGTGATCGCGGTCGACACGCGCAACAGCTATGCCTATGCGCGGCGGCTGGTCGCGCTGGTCGGCGTCGACGACCTCGTCGTGGTGGAAACCGACGACGCGGTGCTGGTCGCGCGCAAGGACCGCGTGCAGGAAGTGAAGCAGGTGGTCGCGCGGCTGAAGGCCTCGCAGCGCAGCCAGGCCGCGCTGCACCGGGAAGTGCATCGGCCGTGGGGCAGCTACGACTCGGTGGACGCCGGCGACGGTTTCCAGGTGAAGCGGATCAAGGTCAAGCCGGGCGCGGCGCTGTCGCTGCAGTCGCACGGCCGGCGCGCCGAGCACTGGATCGTCGTGCGCGGCACCGCGCGCGTGACCCGCAACAACGACATGTTCGAACTGCACGCGAACCAGTCGACCTACATCCCGATCGGCGCGAAGCACCGGCTGGAGAACCCGGGCAAGGAGATGCTGGAACTCATCGAGGTGCAGTCGGGCGACTACCTCGGCGAGGACGACATCGTCCGCTACGAGGATGTGTACGGGCGTACGGCGGGCTGATCGACGGCCGACATCCGCTTCCTCTGGATGTCGCCGTACTCCCAAAACAAAGCGAGTAGCGGGGAGCGACTTTTGGGAGTACCGCTCCGGCGGCACGCGCTCGTCGTTTCCCGAAAAAAACGCCCCGCAAGCGGGGCGTTTTTCGTGGCACCGGTCGTCAGGTGGCTGCCGCCGGCTTGCGCCGCGCCATCTCGTACAGGAACAGCAGCAGGACCGCGCAGACCAGCGCCACGCCCCACTGCGCGTAGCGGCCGCTGACCCCGAACATGCCGGTGAGGTAGTTGCCGGCCACCGCGCCCGCGATGCCCAGCACGATGGTCATGATCCAGCCCAGCGGATCCGCGCCTGGCTTCAGCAACCGCGCCAGGATGCCGATCACCGCGCCGCCAACGATGTAGCCAAGGATGCCGTCGAACATGCCGTTGCTCCTCCAGGGTGGTGTGGGGGACTGCATGTGGGGGACTGCGCGGGCATCCTAGCCGGTTTCGGCGTCGCGGCCGTCGGGCGCGGCGACCGCCCGTCGGGAAGCGGCCGCCGGAGGGACGCTTCAGCAGCAGCCGTGGTCGCCGTGCCGCGAGCCGCCGGCCACCGCCGCGACCCCGCTGGTCTCGCCGCGCAGGCTGGCCGCGTGGTGCTCGGCGATCACCCGCGCGACGCACGCCGTCACCTTCTTGCCCATCGGGATGTGCAGGAACTCGTTCGGGCCGTGCGCGTTGGAGTGCGGACCGAGCACGCCGGTGATCATGAACTGCGCGCCGGGGAACTTCTCGCCGAGCATGCCCATGAAGGGAATCGTGCCGCCTTCGCCCATGTACATGGCCGGCCTGCCGAAGAACTCCTGGCTGGCTGCGTCGATCGCGCGCTCCAGCCACGGCGCCAGCGCAGGTGCGTTCCAGCCGGTCGAGGCTTTTTCCAGTTCCAGCGTGACCTGCGCGCCGTTCGGCGGATCGCGCAGCAGCGCATCCTTGAGCAGCTCGCCGGCGCGCTTGCCGTCCAGCGTCGGCGGCAGGCGCAGCGACAGCTTCACCGAGGTGTAGGGCCGCAGCACGTTGCCGGCCGAAGACAGCGGCGGCATGCCGTCGACGCCGGTCACCGACAACGCCGGGCGCCAGGTGCGGTTGAGCACGAGTTCCGCCCGGTCGCCCGCCATGCCCGCATTGAACATGGGCGTCATGCCCGGCAGGAACGGGAACTTGTCGTACACCCCGGTGCCGAGGACGTCCGCGACCTGCTTCGCCTGCGTCAGGCGGTCCGCGGGAATGTCGACCTGCAGGCCTTCGATGAGGATGCGCCCGCTCTTCTCGTCCTCGACGCGCGACAGCAACTGGCGCAGCAGGCGGAAGCTCGACGGCACGATGCCCGACGCATCGCCGGAGTGCACGCCTTCCTCCAGCACCTTCACGGTGAAATTGCCGCCAGCCAGGCCGCGCAGCGAGGTCGTGCACCACAGTTGCTCGTAGTTGCCGCAACCCGAGTCGAGGCAGACCACCAGCGACGGCTTGCCGATGCGATCCGCGAGATGGTCCACGTAGGCAGGCAGGTCGTAGCTGCCCGATTCCTCGCAGGCCTCGATCAGGATCACGCAGCGGGCATGCGGCGCGCCCTGCGCCTGCAGCGCCATGATCGCTGAGAGCGAACCGAAGATCGCGTAGCCGTCGTCGGCGCCGCCGCGGCCGTACAGGCGGTCGCCCTTGATGACCGGCTTCCACGGGCCGAGGTCGGCGTCCCAGCCGGTCATCTCCGGCTGCTTGTCGAGGTGGCCGTACAGCAACACGCAGTCCTCGCCGGACGTGCCATCCGCCGATGCCGAGGCATCGGGAGTGCCGCTCGCCGGGATGTCGAGGAAGATCAGCGGCGTGCGGCTTTCGAGGCGCACCACTTCGACGGTCATGCCCGGGATCGCCTGCGCGCGCGCCCAGCGCTCCATCAGGGCGACCGCGTCGTCCATGTAGCCATGCGCGACCCAGTCGGCGTCGAACATCGGCGACTTGTTGGGAATGCGGATGTAGTCGACGAGCTGGGGAACGATGTCGTCGTCCCACTTCTCCGCGACGAAGCGGTCGATCTTGCGGGCGTCCATGGGGGACCCTGGAAAAGGCAGGAGCGGGATTCTACCCGCCGGGCCGTGCGGGTCGGATTTTTCCTACATGCGGGTGCGGCGAAGCCCGGCTTCCCGGTGGTGGCTCCGGCGATAGGGTGGCTCCCAGCTGCGCGGGAGACTGTCTCCACCGGCGCAGGACGCCGGCCGGAACGGAATCCCACAACGCCAAAGGAGAAGCACGCATGTTCAAGACCACGCTCGCCGCCCTCGCCCTGTCGCTGCTGCTCGCCGGCAGCGCCTTCGCCGCCGACAAGGTCAACATCAACACCGCCGATGCCGCCACGCTCGACCGCGTGCTGCTGAACGTCGGCGCGTCCAAGGCCGAGGCGATCGTCGCCTACCGCAAGGCCCACGGCGCCTTCCGCAGCGCCGACCAGCTCGCGCTGGTCAAGGGCATCGGCCTGAAGACGGTCGAGAAGAATCGCGACCGCATCGTGGTCGGCGGCGCGGCGCCGGTGCCGCCCCAGGCCGCGCGCCCGGTGGTCCGCCGCTGAACGGCCACGCCGGTCGTACGGGAGACGCGACCGGCGTGATCGGGGCAGGACGCCCCAGGGGGACCGGCAGGAAGCCGTTACAGGGACGTAGGCCGCCCGCCCGCACAGGATGTGCATGGCGGGCGGTTCTTTTTGCGGAGTCCGCTATGGGTTGGAGCCGTTGCCTGGCCCTGGACATGGCGAACGGCAGCACTTTGCTGCGGGCGGATCGCATGCTCGGGTGAAAGGACAACCAGACCCGGCCGCTTAGACTGCCGCGATGGACACCATGCAGGCCGGGTCGCGGGTACTGCCCGCCAACTCCTATCGCCGCGAGCGCTGGAAGAATGGCGCCGGCTGGACGCGCGAGATCCTGCGCTGGCCGGAAGCGGGCGACTGGGACTGGCGGTTATCGATCGCCGAAATCGAGCAGGACGCGCCGTTCTCGCGGTTCCCGGGCGTGGATCGCGAACTCGTGCTGCTGAGCGGCAACGGCGTGCGACTGCGCTTCGACGACGGCCGCGCGGTGGAGCTGCGGCCGCCGCACGAGCGCCTGCGCTTCGCCGGCGAGGAAGGCGTGCACGGCGAACTCCTCGACGGACCGACCCAGGACTTCAACCTGATGTGGCGCCGCGACGCGCTCGACGCGCAGCTTTGGCATCGCCCACTGGTCGGGCCGATGGTGATCTTCGCCGAGTCCGGCTCGACCTGGGCATTGCACCTGCTCGCCGGCCAGGCGCGTTTCGCGGACGACTCGCGGCTGCCCGGCCTGTCCGCCGGCGATACCGCCCTGTTCGCGGCAGGCACGGAGCGGCTGCGCCACGTCGTCGACGGTGTCGGCGAAGCATTGCTGGTCAGGATGCAGCCGGTCGCGCGCTGACTGGCGCAGGCCGTCCTGCCCGGTGGCCTCAGGGCGGGCGTTGCGCTCCCCTAGGAGCGGCTTGCAGCCGCGAGCTGTTCCCCACGCACCGTCAGCGGTCGTCCCGCGTCCACACCGCGCCTTCCTCGACCTTCACCGGGAACTTCGCCACCGGCACGTAGGCGGGCGGATTGAGCGCGCGGCCGTCGCGCACATCGAACTTCGAACCGTGCAGGACGCATTCGATGGTCGCTTCCTCGGCGTCGAACGGCCCGGCCGACAGCTCGAAGTCCTCGTGCGAGCAGCGATCCTCGAGTGCGTAGAAATCGCCGTCGTAGTTGAACACGACGATCGCCGTGTCGCCGTCCCAGGCGACCCTGCATTCGCCCGGCAGCAACTCCGCGGTCGAACAGACGCGCACCCAGTCGCCCATCGCGTGCTCCCTGGCCTCGCCCGTCAAAGCGTCTTTTCCAGCACTTCGAACCGCAGGTCCTGTCGCTTCGGCAACCCGAAGCGCTCGTCTCCATAGGGAAACGGCTTGGTGATGCCGGTGCGGCGGTAGCCGCGCCGTTCATAGAAGGCGATCAGTTCGTCGCGCACGTCGATCACGGTCATGCGCATGGCCGGCAATTGCCAGTCGTCGCGCGCGATGCGCTCGGCTTCCGCGAGCATCGCCTTGCCGATGCCACTGCCCTGCAGGCTGGGACGCACGGAGAACATGCCGAAGTAACCGGCCCCATCCTCGACGGCGATGTGCGCGCAGGCCAGGAGGTCCATGCCGCCGGCGTCGCGGGCGCGCTCGGCGAGCAGCATCACGCTGGCCGGACGGCGGATGCACGCGCCGACGTCATCGGCGCCGGTGCGGCGCCCGTCGAGCAGGTCCGCCTCGGTGGTCCAGCCGGCGCGGCTGGCGTCGCCGCGATAGGCCGATTCGACGAGCGCGACGATGGCGGGGATGTCGGCTTCGCCGGCGGCGCGGAAATGCAGGTCGCTCATCGATGGGCCAGCAGGAAGAAGGTGTAGCGTGCGTACGGCCAGAGCATGAAGAGGATCAGCAGCAGGAGCAGCGGCACTGCGACGCGCAACACCACCTTCACCGAGCGGTTTGCGCGCGCCTGGATGGCCTCGGCACGGTCGTTGATGCCTTCGATCCGCGCGAGTTGCCCGGCGTAGAGCCGGATGTGCTCGCGCTGTGCCTGCAGCGCCTCGCGCTGGTTGTCGCGGATCTCGCGCAGCAGCGCGGCGATGTCCTCGGACATGGCGGTCTCCCCGTTCCGTGGCGCGAGTCTAGCCCGTCCCTCCCGAACGCGCAGCGAGGTCAGCCCAGCAGGCGCCGCACCTTGCGCAGTGCCGTGATGAAGGTGTCGATCTCTTCATGCGTGTTGTAGAAGGACAGCGACGCGCGGCAGGTCGCCGGCACGCCGTAGAAGCGCATCAGCGGATGCGCGCAGTGGTGGCCGGAGCGCACCGCCACGCCTTCCAGGTCGAGCAGCGTGGCGAGGTCGTGCGCGTGCGCGCCCTCGACCAGGAACGACACCACCGCGGCCTTGTCGGGCGCGTTGCCGATGATGCGCAGGCCGTCGACCTTGCGCATTTCCTCGTCGAGGTGGGCGAGCAATTCGCCCTCGCGGGCCGTGACGCGGGGCATGCCGAGGTCGTCGAGGTAGGCGGCCGCCACGCCCAGGCCGATGTGGCCGGCGATGTTCGGCGTGCCCGCCTCGAAACGATGGGGCGGGTCGTTGTAGACCGTGCCTTCGAAACGCACTTCCTTGATCATCTCGCCACCGCCCAGGAACGGTGGCATGGCAGCGAGGTGCTCGGGGCGCGCCCACAGCGCGCCGGTGCCGGTCGGCCCGCACATCTTGTGGCCGGTGAAGGCGTAGAAATCGCAGCCGATCGCGGGGATGTCGACCGCCAGGTGCGGCAACGCCTGCGAGCCGTCGACCACGCTCACGATGCCGCGCCGTCGCGCCTCGCGGCAGATCGCCGCGACGGGGTTGATCGTGCCCAGCACGTTGGACACATGGGCGACGCCGAGCAGCTTCACGTCGGGCGTCATCGCCGCGTGCAGCGCGTCGAGGTCGAGCACGCCGTGGGGCGTGATGTCCGCGACCTTGATGGATGCGCCCGTGCGCTCCGCGACCAGCTGCCACGGCACGATGTTGGCGTGGTGCTCCATGCGCGTGAGCAGGATCGCGTCGCCTGGCTTCAGTCGCGGCAATGCCCAGGAATAGGCGACGAGGTTGATCGCGAAGGTGGTGCCGCTGGTCAGCACCAGCTCGTCGGCGCGCGCGTTGAGATGCTGCGCCAGCCGCCGGCGTGCGCCTTCGTAGGCATCGGTGGCCTCGGTGCCGAGCGTGTGCACCGCGCGGCTCACGTTGGCGTTGTGGCGGCGGTAGAAGTCGTCGACGGCGTCGATCACCGCCACCGGCTTCTGGCCGGTGTTGGCGGAATCGAAGTAGACGAGCGGCTTGCCGTGCACCTCGCGCGCGAGCAGCGGGAAGTCGGCGCGCACGCGCGCCCAGTCGATGGCGCCCGCGGCGGCAGGCGAAGCGTTCATGCCGCCTCCAGCCGTGCCAGTCCCGCGCCAAGCGCCTGCAGCAGCGCCTCCCGCAATGCCGGTTCCCCGATCACCGACAGCGCCTCGCGGCCGAAGGCGTCGGTCAGCAGCCGGCGCGCCTGCGCTTCCGGCAGCCCGCGCGAGCGCAGGTAGAACATCGCGGTCGGATCCAGCTGGCCGACGGCCGCGCCGTGCGCGGCCTTGACCTCGTCGGCGTGGATCTCCAGCACCGGTTGCGTGTCGATCTCGGCCTGGTCGGACAGCAGCAGGTTCTTGTTGGCGAGCGTCGCGTCGCTGCCGTCGGCGCCGGCGTGGATGGTGATGCCGCCGTGGAAGACCACGCGGCCGCGGCCTGCTGCGAGGCCGCGCCAGAGCAGGTCGCAGGCCGTGTCGCGCGCGACGTGCTCGATGCCCAGTCGCGTGTCGACATGACGGCGGCCGGTGCCGAGCAGCACGCCGTTCGCGAGCGCCCGCGCGCCGTTGCCTTCCAGGCGCACGTTGAGTTCGTGGCGCGACAGCGCGGCGCCGAGTTCGAGGTCGATGCGCCGGTAGCTGGCGTCGCTGGCGAGCACGACGTCGGTGCGCGCGAACAGCGTCGCGCGCGCGGACTCGTCCTGCACGCGCGCATGCACCAGCGTCGCGCCCGACGCGAGCCGTACCTGCGTGAGCGCATTGCCAAGATGCGCATGGTCGCCGGCGGCGAGGTGGTGCTCGACCAGCGTCAGGCGCGCGCCGCGATGCAGTTCGACCCGGTGGCGTGCGTGCCAGGCGCGGTCGCCGTCGGCCGGCGCGCCGACGAACACCAGGTGCAGCGGCGCATCGCTGGATGCGTTTTCTTCGGCCCGCACCACGGCTCCTTCGTCGGCGAGCGCGGCATTGAGGCGGGCGAATACGTCGTCGGCGCGCGGGAGGCGGCCGGTGCCACCGGTCTCACCGGTGGCGGCCGGCAGTTGCGAGAACGGGCGCAGCGTCACGCCGGGAGGCAGGCCGTCGGCCTGCGATAGCGCCGCGTCGAAGCGGCCGTTGACGAACACCAGCCGCGGCGCGGGAACCTGCGCGAGCAGCGCGGAGTCGATTGGCGCGTGCACGGCAGGCGCGAACGCGCGCCGTTCCAGCGCACGCAGCGAGGTGTACTTCCATGCCTCGCTGCGCGCCGGCGGCAGGCCATCGCGCAATGCGGCGTCCAGCAACTCGCGGCGCGCCGCATCCCCGGCGAAAGCGCCGGCGAGCGAATCGAGCAGCGCGCTGCTCATGCCGCGGTACCACGGTCCGCCGGCACGGCCGGCGGAGGTTCATCGGCGCGCAGACCGGTGGCGTGCAAGCGCGCCTCTTCACCCGGCGCGATGCGGTCGCGCAGCCAGGCGTAGCCGTGCTGCTCGAGTTGCAGGGCGAGCTCGGGTCCGCCGGTCTCGACGATGCGGCCGTCTGCCAGCACGTGCACGACGTCCGGGCGGATGTAGTCGAGCAGGCGCTGGTAATGGGTGATGACGAGGAAGGCGCGGTCCGGCGAGCGCAGCGTGTTGACGCCGTCGGCGACGTTCTTCAGCGCGTCGATGTCGAGGCCGGAATCGGTTTCGTCGAGGATGGCGAGCTTCGGCTCCAGCACCGCGAGCTGGAAGATCTCGTTGCGCTTCTTCTCGCCGCCGGAAAACCCTTCGTTGACGCCGCGGTGCAGCAGTTCGTCCTTCAGGTGCAGAACCGCGAGCTTCTCGCGCACCAGCTTGAGGAACTGCATCGAGTCGAGCTCTGGCTCGCCGCGCGCCTTGCGCTGCGCGTTGAGCGCCGAGCGCAGGAAGTAGGTGTTGTTCACGCCCGGGATCTCGACCGGGTACTGGAACGCGAGGAACACGCCTTCGGCGGCGCGCTGCTCCGGATCCTGCGCCAGCAGGTCGCGGCCCTCGAACGTCACCTTCCCTTCGCTGATCTCGTAGCCCTCGCGCCCCGCCAGCACATTGCCGAGCGTGGACTTGCCGGCGCCGTTCGGCCCCATGATCGCGTGCACCTGGCCTGGGCGCACGTCGAGCGAGAGGCCCTTGAGGATTTCGCGGTTGCCCACGCGCACGTGGAGGTTGTCGATCTTCAGCATGTTCTCTTGCCCGTCTTTCCGAACGCAGTGGGGAGTCTGCTGTTCGCTTCGCTTCAAAATCAGGTCCTTCGCTTCGCTCAGGACGACGTGTCTAGCCCACGGCACCCTCGAGGCTCACTTCCAGCAGCTTCTTCGCCTCCACCGCGAACTCCATCGGCAGTTCGCGGAAGACGCTCTTGCAGAAGCCGTCGACGATCATCGACACGGCGTCCTCCTCGCCGATCCCGCGCGAGCGGCAGTAGAACAGCTGCTCGTCGCTGATCTTCGAGGTGGTCGCCTCGTGCTCGACGGTCGCGCCCGGATGCTTGACCTCGATGTACGGAAAAGTGTGCGCGCCGCACTGCTTGCCGATCAGCAGCGAGTCGCACTGGGTGTGGTTGCGTGCGCCTTCGGCGCTGCGTTCGACCTTCACCAGCCCGCGATACGAGTTCTGGCCGCGGCCGGCGCTGATGCCCTTGCTGACGATCTTCGACTTGGTGCGCTTGCCGACATGGATCATCTTGGTGCCGGTGTCGGCCTGCTGGCGATGATGGGTCAGCGCGACCGAGTGGAACTCGCCGACCGAATCGTCGCCGAGCAGTACGCACGACGGGTATTTCCAGGTGATCGCGGAGCCCGTCTCGACCTGTGTCCAGCTCACCTTGCTGCGCGCGCCTCGGCATTCGGCGCGCTTGGTGACGAAGTTGTAGATGCCGCCGCGACCTTCCTCGTCGCCCGGGTACCAGTTCTGCACGGTCGAGTACTTGATCTCGGCATCGTCCAGCGCGACCAGCTCCACGACCGCCGCGTGCAGCTGGTTTTCGTCGCGCTGCGGCGCGGTGCAGCCCTCGAGGTAGGAGACATGGCTCTTCTCCTCGGCAATGATGAGCGTGCGCTCGAACTGGCCCGTGTTGCCGGCATTGATGCGGAAGTAGGTGCTCAGCTCCATCGGGCAGCGCACGCCCTTCGGGATGAACACGAAGCTGCCGTCGGAGAACACCGCCGAGTTGAGCGCGGCGAAATAGTTGTCGCCGGTCGGCACGACGCTGCCGAGGTATTGCTTCACCAGTTCCGGGTGCTCGCGGATCGCCTCGGACATCGAGCAGAAGATGACGCCCTTGTCGGCGAGTTCCTTGCGGAAGGTGGTGCCGACGGAGACCGAGTCGAACACGGCGTCGACCGCGACGCCGGCGAGCTTCGCGCGCTCGTGCAGCGGCACGCCGAGCTTCTCGTAGGTGTCGAGCAGTTCCTGCGGTACCTCGTCGAGGGACTTGTACTTCGGGCCCTTGGGCGCCGAGTAGTAGCTGATGGCCTGGAAGTCGATCGGCGCGATCGACAGCTTCGCCCAGTGCGGCACGGGCATGGTCAGCCAGTGGCGGTAGGCGGCCAGGCGCCACTCGGTCATCCATTCCGGTTCGCCCTTGCGCGCCGACAGCGCGCGCACGGTGTCCTCGTCGAGGCCGGGCGGCAGCGATTCGGATTCGATGTCGGTGACGAAGCCGGCGTCGTAGCGGCGCCCCAGCGTCTGCAGGATTTCGGCGTTTTCCACGGAGGCGGTGTTGGTTTCGATGGCCATGGCGGATCTCACGCGGTGGCCAGGACGGCGGGAATGGATTTGCGTTGCCGCGCGGGCGGGGGCGCCAGCATCTGCGCGAGCGACACGCCGCGCAGGGCGTCGGCGACCACGTCGTTGATGCGGCGCCAGTTGGCGCGGACGCCGCAGGAATGCTCGATGCCGCAACTGCCGGCGTGGATGCTGCACTCGGTCATGCCGAGCGGGCCTTCCAGCGCCTCGACGATCTCGAACATGGAAATCGCATCGGCCTGCCGCGCCAGCCGGTAGCCGCCGTTGGCGCCACGGAACCCGGCGACCAGGCCGGCCTGCGCCAGCGGCTTGAGGATCTTGGCGACGGTGGGCAGCTCCAGGCCGGCGTGCTCCGCCAGCTCGGGGGCGCTCAGCACCTCGCCTGGCCGCGCGGCGAGCACGGTCAGGACGACGGTGGCGTAGTCGGTGAGTCGGGTGACCCGGAGCATGGGGGAGCGCGTCGCGCGGATGGATTCCGTACCGAAATTGTACGGTTTTACGGCGCGGCGGACCAGTGGACGCCGGCGACGCGGCCGCAAGCTGGCGTGCGTCCGGAAAGCCGGATAACGGGTCCCTGCGGCATGGCGAGGGCAGGGGAAGCGCTGACAGGCCGCGCGCCGGTTAGTGGAGGCCGGCGCGCGACAGGCTGAACCGGATTCAGCCCGCGACGGACGCCTTCGGCGGCGGCGCCGGCAGCACCCACTGGACGTACGGCGGCTTCGGCGCTTCCCCGGGTGGCTGGTAGGCCGGGGCCGGCTGCCCGCCCGGGCCGAGCGAGCGGATGAAGCGGTAGAGCGCACGACGATCCTGCTCGTTCATCGCGCGGACCGCGAAGTCCGGCATCGGCGGGCGCGTGTGCAGTCCGGCGCTGTAGGCCATCCACGTCGCCTCGTCCATCTGCTGCAGTTTCAGGCGCAGGTTGGCCGGGTACGTGGTGCCCCAGGGGCCGTTCCAGCCCAGCGGCGAGCCGACCAGCCACTGCGGCTTGGGCACGGTCCCACCGGACTCGGGATAACCGGGCGTGTGGCAATCGTTGCAGCCGCCGATGCGGGCGATGTATTCGCCGCGGGCGAGGAGGTCGGCATCCGCGTTCGGTTCGGCGGAGGCGGTGGCGACGGGTGCGACCGACTGCGGCGCTTGCTGGCAGGCGGACAGCGCCAGCACGGCCAGCGCGGGGAGGGCGAAATGGAAGCGGGACATGGTCGGTTCCGTGCTCGGCAGACGTATGGACCAGTGAGACGCGAGCCCGCGCTGGAAGCGGCCACGTCACCGCCGCCGCACGCGATTGGGCGACAATGGCGTTCTTTTCCTCCGGATGTCCCCGATGCCGCGCAAGATCGTCGCCCGCAAGTCCGCCATCCATGGCAACGGCGTGTTCGCCGCCGCCCCGATCGCCAAGGGCGAACGCATCATCGAATACAAGGGCCGCCGTCGTAGCCACGAGGACGTGGACGCGGGCGACACCGGTGGCGTGGAATCCGGCCACACCTTCCTTTTCACGCTCAACGACGACTACGTCATCGACGCGAATTACGAAGGCAACAGCGCGCGCTGGATCAACCACAGCTGCGATCCCAACTGCGAGGCGGTGCTGGAGGAACACGAGGGTGAGGATCGCCGCAAGGACCGCGTCTTCATCGAGGCCAGACGGGCGATCAGGCCGGGCCAGGAACTGACCTACGACTACGGCATCACCCTCGACGAGCCGCATACCGCGCGCCTGAAGAAGGTCTGGGCCTGCCGCTGCGGCTCGAAGAACTGCACCGGGACGATGCTCAAGCCCAAGCGCTGAGCGCTTCTTCGCGGGGTGGACGGACGTCCGCCCCGCGCCGTCGAAGTCCAGCGGATGCGCCGGTGCGGCGGAAGGTTGGAATGACTTTTGCCAGTCGGGCGGCCCCTGCTGTCCGGCTAGGCTTGCGCAGCCCTGGATGCGACGCGACCCCCATGCGCCTGTTCCCCGTCCTGCTGTTCCTGAGCCTGCTGCCGCTGCCGGGCCGCGCGGTCACCATCGACGGCCACATCGACCCGGCCGAATGGCAGGGTGCGCAGCACGTCACCGATTTCCGCGTGACCCAGCCGCTGACCGGCGCGCCCGCCTCCTATCCGACGGAAGCGTGGATCCTCGCCACGCCCGAGGGCCTCGCCGTCGCGTTCCGCAACGTGCAGCCGCCGGGCGTGCCGCGCACGCACCGGCTCATCCGTCGCGACGAGCAGGCGCAGGTCGACCGCGACAACCTGATGGTCGACTTCGACGGCGACGGCCGCACCGGCTACAACTTCATGGTCACGTCGACCGACGGCATCAACGATGCCGTGATCACCAACCAGAACCGCTTCTCGACCGACTGGGATGGCAACTGGCAGCACGCCGCCAGCGAGGACGCCGAAGGCTGGTCGGTGGAGATGCTCATCCCCTGGTACATCGCGCCGATGGGCAAGGGCGCCAACGGCCACCGCACGCTGCGCATCTACCTCGACCGCGTGGTCGGCGCGACCGGCGAGCGCGCGGCCTGGCCGGCGGCGAGCTTCGAGCGGCCGCGCTTCCTGTCCGACTTCGCCCCGATCGAGGTGCCGCTGTACAGCCAGGCCCTGCTTGCGGTCACGCCGTACGCGTCGGCGCTGTACGACAACGTCGCGCATCGCAGCCGTTTCGATGGCGGCGCCGACATCCTGTGGAAGCCGAACGGCCAGTTCCAGCTGACCGCCACGCTCAACCCGGACTTCGGCCAGGTGGAAAGCGACAACCTCGTCGTCAACTTCAGCGCCAACGAAACCTTCTTCAGCGACAAGCGCCCGTTCTTCACCGAGAACCAGGGGCCGTTCGAGTTCACCACGCCGTCCGACAACAGCCAGCTGGTCTACACCCGGCGCGTCGGCGGTCCCGCGGACGACGGCAACGGCGCGGGCGACATCACCGCGGCGGTCAAGCTCAACGGGAGCATCGGCGCCAACAAGTACGGCCTGCTGCTGGCCGACGAGGCGGACGCGGTGGGGCGCAGCTTCGCCGCGCTGCGCCTGAGCCACGATTTCGCCGACCAGAATGTCGGCATGCTGCTGACGCGCGTCGAGCATCCGTACCTCGACCGCGACGCCATGGTGCTCGGCGTCGACCAGAACTGGCGGCCGACCGGTGCGCTCAACGTGCAGAACCGGCTGATCCTGAGCCGCATCGACCAGGCCGGCGTGCAGACGCGCGGCAGCGGCTTCACCAGCATCGTCGACTACGAGATGCAACACGGTTGGCGCCAGCAGTGGCTCGCCATGCATTTCGGCGACGACCTGCAGATCAACGACTTCGGCTACCTCTCGCGCGCGAACCTCAACTACGGCCACTGGCAGGTGATGCACCGCATCACCGACCTGCCGCAGGACTCGGCCTTCGCCTCGCACGACTGGCGCTGGCGCGTCAGCGCCACCGACAACGACCATGGCCTCGCGCTGCAGCGGCAGTTCCGCGCCAGCGTGCAGAGCGTGCTGCGCGACGGCGGCAGCCAGTACGCGCAGGTCAACCTCAACTCCGCCGGCTACGACGACCGCATCCTGCGCGGCAACGGCATCGTGCGCCTGCCGCCCAGCTTCAGCAGCTTCATGGAGCGCTCGCGGCCGCGCCAGGGCGAGAACCACTGGGAGCTGTACGGCAACGTCGGCTTCGACAACAGCGGCATCGGCGACGGCAGCGACGGCAACCGCCGAAGGGTGGGCTTCAACACGCAGTTCAAGCCGACGTATTTCATCAACGACGCCTTCAGCGTCTACGCGGTGCTGTACGCGGAGCACACCCCGCAATGGATGGTCTGGAGCCGCGACAACCTGCTCGGCACGTTCGACGAGCGCGCGCTGCAGTTCGATGCCGGCGTCAACTGGAACATCGGCAACCGGCAGGAACTGCGGGTGAAACTGCAGGCGCTGGGACTCGACGCGCGGCTGCGCCAGGCCTGGCGCGTCGCCGCGGACGGCACGCCGTTGCCGGTGGCCAACGTGGCCGGCGACCACATCGACGATTTCAGCCTGAGCAACCTCGGCTTCCAGGTGCGCTATCGCTACGAGCTGGCGCCGCTGTCCTACCTCTACGTGGTGTACGGGCGCGGTGGCGACCTGTTGAACGAATACGGGACGCGTTCTTCGCAGGCCCTGGCCGATGCCTTCTCGCTGCGCGACAGCGAGCAGCTGCTGGTCAAGCTGAGCTATCGCTTCGAGCTGTAGTCATTGCGCCGGCGAGGTCGC
>JABFWF010000216.1 GCA_013362405.1 Lysobacter sp.
CGACGCAGATCGTGCTCACGTCCGGCTTGATGTACTGCCTGGTGTCGTAGATCGCCAGGCCAGCGGTGACCACGCCGCCGGGCGAGTTGATGTAGAGGCTGATGTCCTTCTCGGGGTTCTCGGCCTCGAGGAAGAGCATCTGCGCGACGATCACGTTCGCCACGTGGTCGTCCACGCCGCCGACGAGGAAGATCACGCGCTCCTTGAGCAGGCGCGAATAGATGTCGTACGCGCGCTCGCCCCGGCTGGTCTGTTCGACCACCATCGGCACGAGGTTCAAAGCTTTGGTCAGGTTGTCCATGTTCGACGGCACCTTGGAACGGATAGGGGGCGCTTGGGTGAGCGCGGTCCGACCAACTTGGGGCCAACCGGACCAGAGCGCAAGGGGCGCGTCCTTACGATGGAACCGGCCGCGGCGAGACGCCGCGGCCGCGATGCATCCACTTACTGGCGGATCGCTTCGTTGAACGACAGCGGCTGCTCGGTGTGCTGGGCGCGCTCGGCGATCCAGTCGATCACCTGCTCTTCCATCACGCGGGCCTGCAGGCCGTTCATGAGCTGCGCGTCGTTGCGATACAGCTCGATGACCTGCTGCGGCTCTTCGTAGGTCGAGGCGATCAGGTTCAGCGTTTCGGTCACGCGCTTGGGTTCCAGGCGCAGTTCGTTGCGACGGGCGATCTCGCCCACCAGCAGGCCGACCAGCACGCGCTTGCGCGCCGCGTCCATGAAGCCCATGTGCGCATCGGCCGGGATCTCGCCGACGGCGCGGCCCTGGCGGCGCGCGGCTTCGATGGTCTGGCGGGCCATGTCGCGGGCCTCGCCTTCGACCAGCTTCGGCGGCATCTCGACGTGCGAGTACGAGGCGATCAGCTGCTCGCCGACTTCGCGGCGCAGGCGGGTCATCAGCGCGCCCTTGAGCTCGCGCTCCAGATTGCTGCGGATGTCCACGCGGAACTGGTCGGCGTCGCCGCTGCGCACGCCGAAGCTCTTGATGAAGGCGCCATCGACTTCCGGCAGCACCGGCTCGGACACCTTGGTCGCCGTCAGCGTCACCTTGACCGTCTTGCCGGCGAACGCCGGCACGCGCCACTCGGCCGGGAAGTCGATGTCGACGGTCTTCTCGTCGCCAGCCTTCATGCCGACCAGCGCCGACTCGATCGCCGGGAACATCGCAGCCGAACCGATGATGGTCGCACCACGCTCCACGCCCTCGGCCGGAAGGCGCTCGTCGCCCACCTGCGAGAAGGTTTCGATCTCGACCGCATCGCCGGCAGCGGCGACGCGATCCACCGCGTTCCACGTGCGGCGCTGCAGACGCAGGTTATCGATCATCGCGTCGATGTCGGCGTCGCTGACCTCGGCGGTGTGGCGCACGACATTGAGCTTGGCGACGTCGATGTCGCCGAAGTCCGGCACGACTTCGAAGGTCGCCACATACGACAGCTCATCGGAACCAGCCGGCACGATCTGCGGGCTGCCCGCGATCTGCAGCGATTCCTGACGGACCGCGTTGCTGAAGCCTTCGCGCAGCAGGCCGTCGAGCGCCTCGGCGCGGACCTGCGCGCCGAAGCGCTGCTCGATCACCTTGGCCGGCACCTTGCCGGGACGGAAACCCTTGATCTTCGCGCCACGCGAGATTTCGCGCAGGCGGCCGCCGACCACGGCTTCCAGACGATCCGCCGGGAGGCTGAAAGTCATGCGGCGTTCGAGGTTGCCGAGCGATTCGACCGAAACTTGCATATCCACTCCTGCCACCGCGGCGACTGGCCACGGCACGATGTTGATGATCCTGTCCGACCGCGGCCCCGGCGGAATGCTTCGCGGCCAGCGGAACGGGCTAGTTTCGCCGATTGCGGGCCGTCGTGCCAGCGCTGGGCGGGGGGTTCGTCGGTCTCGGCCCTGATTTCCGCGCAAGGGCGCCACGCCTCCGCGCCCCCTCGGGTCAGCCGTGGGCAACCCCTCGCGAACGCTCGCTCGACCTTGCCGGCCGCCCATTACTGAGGAGGGTTGGTGCGAAAGGCGGGACTCGAACCCGCACGCCTTGCGGCACTGGAAC
>JABFWF010000119.1 GCA_013362405.1 Lysobacter sp.
CCGTGAACACGCTGCCCAGGCCCGCGCCATCGCTGTCGACGCGCACGCTGCCGCCATGCAGTCCGACCAGCTTGCGCACCAGCGCCAGGCCGATGCCGAGGCCGCCCTGGGCACGGTCCAGCGGCCGCTCGCCCTGCGAGAACAGCTCGAACAGGCGTGGCAGCAGCGCCGCTTCGATGCCCACGCCGTTGTCGCGCACGCGCACCTCGATGCGATCGTCGGCACACGCGGCCTCGAGCGCGATCTCGCCGCCCCCCGGCGTGTACTTCACCGCGTTGTCGAGCAGGTTGACGACCACCTGCGTCAGGCGCGTGCGGTCGCCGCGCACCCACAGCGGCGTATCGGCGATGCGCTCGGCGAAGGCATGGCGGCACTCGCGCATCTGCGGCCGCACCTGCTCCACCGCGGCATGCAGCGCGTCGCGCAGGTCGAAGGCCTCTTCCTCCAGCGCGATCAGCCCGCGGCTCACCCGCGAGACGTCGAGCAGGTCCTCGACGAGTTCGCTCATGTGTCCGACCTGGCGCGCGATGATCGCGCTCGCTTCCTCGACCAGCATCGGCGAGGCCTGCGGCATGCGCAGCAGCGCCGCCGCGGTGCTGATCGGGGCGAGCGGGTTGCGCAGCTCGTGCGCGAGCATCGCGAGGAATTCGTCCTTGCGGCGGTCGTTCTCGCGCAGGGTCTCGGCGACGCGGTGCTGCGCGGCCCCGGCGGTCTCGGCGGCGCGACGGGCACGCGCCTGCGAGCCGCTCAGCAACGCCAGCAGCATGCTGGCGACGACCGCCGCCAGCGCCAGCCATGGCACCAGCCAGCCGCGCGACAGCGCATCGAGCTCCGGTCGACTGTAGAAGCGCACCAGCCACGTCCGCCCGGCCACGTGGATCGTGCGGTCCTCGACGAAGCGCGCGGTCGGCGCCACCCCATCGAAGGTGCTGCGCAGCAGCGCGGCGGGATCGGCGCGCAGTCCGTCGAAGGCCTGGTAGTCGATGCGCTTGGCACCCGGCCCGCGCGTGCCCGCGAGCAGGTCGCCGGCGCGCAGCGGGGCATACACGAAGCCGAGGAAGCGACCCTGCCCGGCCTTGCCGCGATTGGCGTACAGCGGCAGGTAGAGCAGGAAACCGGCCTGCTTGCTGCGGTCGATCTCCTGCACCAGGGTGACCCGGCCCGAGGCGACGAGGTCGCCGCGCATGCGCGCCGCGCGCATCGCCGCGCGGCGCGCCGGGTTGGTCGACATGTCGTAGCCGATCGCCGTCGCGTTGCGCCGGTCGCGCGGTTCCAGGTAAAGGATCGCGTTGTATTCCGAGCGCGGCGTCGCGGGCCACACGCGGAAGCCGGGCTGGCCGGATGCGCGCACGGCGCGTTCGAACGGCGCAACCTCGTCCGGGGCGAGCTGTTGCGCGTAGCCGATGCCGAGGATGCCGGGGTAGCGTCGCCGCAGGTCCAGGTTCGCGACGTAGCGGCGGAACTCGTCCGCGCTCACGTCGTCGCTGGCCTCGAACAGGCCGACGGTGCCGCGCAGCAGGCTCGACGTGATCACGACGCGCTGGTTGATCGCCTCCAGCGTCTGCGCGACCTGGGAATCGAAGTTGAGCCGGTCCTGCCGGCTGATCGCGGCGGCCACGCTGGCCACCAACGCACCGGTGACCAGCAGCGAGAACACGAACGCCAGCAGCGGCTCGGCCGCCGGCCGCGCCAGCACGCTGCGTTTCCATGCCGCGATCGAGGTCGCCCACCCGTGCACGCGCCGATCTTACCCAGCGCCCGGGGACCCGGGCCCGCCGCGCCTTCACATCGCCCGTTGCAGGTCGCCGGGCACCGGCATCCTCGCCCGGCACGCCACCACCCGCATGCGCACGTAACCGTGGTCGGCGGGACCGGCGAAACCGGCGATCACCTGCACGCAACGCTCGAACCAGACTGCGAGTTCGGTGCGACCCTCGCCGTTGGCGAGCCGTTGCGCGAGTTGCTCCTGCAGGGTGTCGAGCAGTTCGTCTAGGGCGTTGCGGGTCAGGGGCATGCGGGGCGGCCTGTGTGGACCAGCATGAAAAGGCGGCCCCTTGCGGGGCCGCCACGTTCGCGCGATCGAGTCGCGTCAGTCCTCGGCGCTCTGGTAGTCGGCGAGGAAGCGTCCCGCCGCCACCGCGTAGGCCGCGCGGGTGACCAGCTTGTTCGGGTCGAAGTAGGCATGCAGCGTCGGCTGCAGGTCATACGGCCCCTGGGTCACCGTGAAGCGCGCGTTGATCAGGCCCTGGTCGAGCGCGAGCTGCACGTAGCCGCGCAGGCTCGGCGCGATCAGGCCGGCATCATCGACCGGGATGCGCTGGCCGTCGTAGAACGCGGTGAGCGTGCCGTTGAACGCGAGCGCCTGGTCCTGCAGCGCCAGCGACTGCACCAGCGAATACGCGAGGCTGACGCGGGTGACGCTGTCGTTGGGGCGGAACGTGCCGTTCAGCAGGCCCATCACGCCGGCCTGGTTCTGCGTCAGGTCGCGCAGCGCGGCGCCGCGCGCCACGGCGGCTTCGGCGAACGGATAGGCGGCGTCCGTCGTCGCGAGGTCGGTGAAGCTCGGCACATTGTTGAACGGCAGGTGCTGGCGCACGCTGGCACCCATCAGCAGGTACTGCGCGAGCTCGCTGCGCTTGAGGTACTGGTCGGGACGGAACTGCTTGTCCGAATAGCCGTCGACCAGGCGGTTGGCGACCGCGAACTCGATCGCCTTCTGCGCCGGATGGCCGCTGATGTCGCCGAGGCCGGTGTAGCCGCCGCTGTTGAGGAAGCTGACGGTGCCGGTCACGGTGCCCGGAGCCGCATAGCCGTTGGTGACGTGCGCCGGGTCCACGCTGGTGCCCGACACCGAGCCGATGCCGCGCACGGTGACGCGCCACACGCCCGGCTTGGCCGGCGCGCCGGTGGTGACGGTGTCGCCGAGCACCGGCAGCGCGATCGCCGAACCATAGCGGTTGCCGTCCGGATCGATCAGCACGAGCGCGAGCGTGTTGGCGTCGATGGTCGCCTTCGCGCTGACCCAGGCGACGTCGGGGCCGACCGTGAAGCTCTGCTCGCCGACCGGGCCGACCGGCGCGAAGTCGACGGAGAAGGGAATCGGCGGCGGTCCCTTCACCAGCAGCGCGTTGCTGTTGAACGTGCGCAGCGAATTGACGGTGGCGCCGTAATCGCTGCGGACGCCCGCCGCCATCGCGACCGCTTCGTACGCGTTGACGTGGCCCGCGCCCGCTTCCCAGTCCAGGCGCCCGGTCATGTTGGTCGCGGTGCGCTGGAGGATGGTGCGCACGTCGGCCGGCGTCAGGTTGGGATTGGCTTCCAGCATCAGGGCGACGATGCCGGCGATGTGCGGCGTCGCCATCGAGGTGCCGCTCATGTGCGTGTAGAACGGCAGGTAGGCGGGATCGAGCGTGGCGGCGTCATGCTGCGCCGCCAGCGGCGGCAGCGCGCCGGTCAGCGTGCGGGTGGAGACGATGTCCACGCCCGGCGCGACGATCGTCGGCAGGTTGCGGTAGGTCCACGACTTGCCGTCCGGCATCGTGAACGTGGCGCTCTCGCCGCGGTGGCCGCGCGAAGAGAACGAGGTCAGCACGGCGTCCTTCTCGCTGGCGCCGACCGAGATCACCCACGGTGCCTGCGCGTAGGGATTGTGCGTGTCCTCGCCCGGGCCGTCGTTGCCGGCGGCGAACACCGCCACGATGCCGCGCTTGTACAGCTCGTAGCTGGCGACGTTGACCGGGTCGGTCGGATCGAACGCGCCCGAGGTGCCCCAGGAATTGCTGACCACGCGGATCGGCGCGCCGTAGCTGAACTGGTTGGTCGCGGCGTAGTCGAGGCCGCCGACCGCGTCGAGGATCGAAATCACCGCGCCCGAACCGTAGCCGACGAGCTTGGCCCCCGGCGCGACGCCGCGGTACAAGCCGTTCGACTTGGCGCCGGTGCCGCCGACGATGCCGGCGCAGTGGGTGCCGTGGCCGGAGCTGATGTCGGTGTTCGGCACGCCCTCGACGTAGGTGATCGGCAGCATCGTGTCGACCGAGTTGAGGTTGGTCAGGCCGGTGGTGTTCTGCACCACGTGGGTGCCGAACTGCAGGTCCGAATGGGTGGCGTCGATGCCGGAGTCGTTGATCTCGACGGTGACGCCGTAGCCGCTGAAGGGAATCGCGCGGGTGTAGTCGCCCGGGTTCTGGAACATGCGCGTGACGCTGCTCAGCTCGTTGGCCTCGACGTCGAAGTAGCGCACCGGCGCGTTGTAGTAGATCGAGGCGACGTCGCTGCGCTGCGCGAGCGCGCGGATCTCGGCCGGCGTGGCCAGCGCGCCGGCGATCGGCAGGCTGCGCATGGTGATGCCGCGGGTGATGCCGAGCGAATTCAGGGCCGACAGCTGCGCCGCGCTGACGGGGCCGGCGGTGTTGTAGGTGACGACGACCTGCAGCTGGTCGGTCGCGGCGGCCGTGCCGAGGCGGCTGAGCAGCTGCGGGTCGAGGTGGGCATCGGCCAGGGCGACGCCGCTGAGCAGCAGGCCGGCGGCGATCGCGGTGACGCGGAAGGAGGTGCAGGTGCGTGAGGCGGACATCGGGGGACTCCAGGGAAGCCGCGGCATTGCGGGGCATCCGCGTTTGTGCCCCCGCGCGCGGCGGCCGGCCATCCGGTGCACTCACCACGCGGGCCGGGGGAAAACCCCCATGCCCCGGCGTATTGCCGGCCGGTTCACGTTTTCGCTTGCCAAACGCCCCGCGATGACGTGGCATTAACATGCGCGCCCGGTAACTTGGCGTGCGTCGCCGCGCGGGCTCCCTCCCCTCCCGTCGCGCGGCCCGTCCTGCAGGAGCTGGTCGTGAGGAATGTCCCGTTGCTGAAGTGGCTGCTTTCGGCGGCCGTGTTGTTGTGCGCGAATGCGCTCGGCGCGGCACCCGCGTTCGCGCAGGCCACGCCGAGCCTGGCCGGCCTTCCCGTCAACGTCGACCTGCCGGTGAGCGTGTCGGTGTCCGGCAACGTCGCGGTCGCGCAGATCGGTCCCGCGTCCGCGCCCATCGCCGAAGTGACGCTGACCTTCGACGATGCCAGCAACCTGACCGCCGACAGCCTCGGCCTGAGCGCGCGGCTGGTCGACGTGCAGGATCCGCAACTGCTCTCGCGCCTGCCCGACCCGACCCTCATCCGCCTCGACTCCAGCCTGCCGCTGCTGGTGACGATCCAGCCGCCGCTCTCCGGCGGCCTCAACTTCCGCCGCACCGGCCGCTACGAGCTGCACACGCACCTGCTGCCCTATGCGGTCGGCAGCAACTACCGCGTGTTCAAGGCGCCGGTCGGCGGCGCATTCCGCGACACCACCGAGGAAATCGCGCAGGGCAGCGTGCGCGCGCGCAGCCGCTACGGCGGTTTCTCGCAGTTCCTGGTGGCGGCGGACCTGCGCGAGACCGGCAAGGTGATCTCCGGGAAGATCGCGTGGATGCGCAACCGCGTCGCCACGCTGCCGGCCGGCGAGCAGCCGGTGTTCTCGTCGCAGCTCGACACGGTCGAAGCCGCCCTCGCCAACGGCGACTACGCGACGGCGCTCACCGCCGTCGACGCGATCAGCAGCCGCGCGCAGGCCGATGCCGGCACCGCGCTGCTCGACACGTGGCGCGCGGGCGGCGCCGACAACCAGGCGGGCGATCTCATCGCCGGCGCATCGACGCTGAAATTCAGCATCGCCTACCTGCGCGACTTCGGCCAGTAAGCCGCCGCGCCGCCTCCGGCGCGTTCATCCTGCATCCGGCCGGGCTACACTGGCCGGATGCAGGCGCGACTGATCGCCTATCCACCCGACCAGGCCGCAATGGCGCGCACGCTCGAACCGGGCATGCCGCTGTCGATCGGCCGCGCCGTCGACGCCGGCCTGCGCCTCGACCATCCTTCGGTCTCCCGCGTGCATGCCGAACTGCGCTTCGACGGCAGCCATTGGCAACTGCGCGACCTCGGCAGCAAGAACGGCAGTTTCCTCGACGGGATCCGCGTGCACGAATCCGCGCTGCTGCGGCCGTGCTGGCTGCGCCTCGGCGACGTGTACTGCGAGTTCGCACCGCTCAGCGACGCCGAGGCCGCCGCCGCCGAAGCCGGCTGGCAGGCGCGCCGCGCCAGCATCACCGCGCGCACCGCGCGGCTCGACGCGCTCGCCAACCTCGACGACCTCCTCGACGCCAGCCTGCGCGGCGTGGTCGAGCTCGCGCAGTGCGAGCGCGGCTTCGTGCTGCTGGCCCGCGACGACGGCTTCGTGGTGCGCGCGAGCCTCGCGCTGGATCCGGCGCACCTCGCTGCGCGCACCTTTTCCGGCAGCGTCGGCGCGATCCGCCATGCGCTCGGCGAACGCCGCAGCGTGGTCGCCAACGACGTCGGCCGCGATCCGCGGCTGGCCAGCCGCGCCTCGGTGGTCAGCGCCGGGCTCAACGCCCTGATCGCGCTGCCGCTGCGGGAGGGCGAGCGCGCGCGCGGTGCGATCTACGCCGACCGCATCCGCCCGGGCCCGGCGATCACCACGCTCGACCTCGAACTGCTCGAAGCCTTCGCCGAAACCGCGGCGCTGAGGATCGCCGCGCGGCGCAACTCCGACCTGCTCGACGGCGCCGCCGATGCACCCGACTGGCAAGCCATCGTCGCCGCGCACGAGGACGGGGCTTGAAGACCGGCGAGCCCGGCAGCGACGCAACCGCGACCGGGCTGCACGCGCATGCCGAGCTCGCGACCGCGAGCATGCTCGGCGGGCGCTACCGGATCGAAGGCGTACTTGGCGTCGGCGGCATGGGCGTCGTGTATCGCGCGACCGACCTCGCGCTGGACGTGCCGGTCGCGCTCAAGCTGCTGCGCCCGGAACTCGCGCACCGCGACGACGCCTTCGCGCGCTTCCGCCAGGAACTGTTGCTGGCGCGGCAGGTGTCCAGTCCGCGCGTCGTGCGCATCCATGACCTCGCGCAGGCGGACGGCCGCTGGCTGATCAGCATGGATTTCGTCGAGGGCGAGTCGCTCGATCGCCACCTCGACCGCCACGGCGCGCTGCCGGTCGACGATGCCCTGCGCATCGCCCGGCAGGTCGCCGAAGGCCTGGTCGCCGCGCACGCGAAAGGCGTCATCCATCGCGATCTCAAGCCCGCCAACATCCTGCTCGATACGCAGGGCAACGCCTACATCAGCGACTTCGGCGTCGCCCGCTCGCTCGCCACCAGCGGGCAGACGCGCACCGGCGCCGTCGTCGGCACGCCGGATTACCTGTCGCCCGAGCAGGCGCGCGGCGGCATCGCGGACGCGCGCAGCGACCTCTACGCGCTCGGGCTGATGCTGTACGAGATGCTCGCCGGCAAGCCGCCGTTCGCCGGCGGCACCGTCGCCGAGGTCCTGGCGCAGCGCATGCTGCAGGTGCCGCCGCCGGTTTCGCGCGAGCGCGCCGGGCTGCCGCCGTGGATCGCGCGATTGGTCGACCGCCTGCTGCGCCCGCAACCGGCCCACCGTTTCCAGGGTGCCGACGACGTCATCCGCGCGATCGACCGGCGCGAGGTCCCGTGGCGCCTGCGTGATCGCTTCGGCCGACGCTCGTTCGCAGTGCTGGGCAGCGTCGCATTGCTGGCCCTGCTCGCCGGTGGCATGGCCTGGTGGATGCGGCACGAACGCGTCGCTGGCGTGGTCGCGTCGCCGCCGCTCGACCGCCTGCTGGTATTGCCGCTCACCCTGCCCGGTGGCGATACGGCGGAAAGCGTCGCGCTATCCGCGCAGCTGCGCGACGCGTTCGCGTCGGTGCCGGGACATGCGGTGGTCGACCGCGAGCGCACGCTGCAGGCGTTGCGCCAGCTCGATCCCGACGGCACCGCCACGCCGGACGCCGACGCGCTGCTGCGCGTCGCCGCCGCGCAGCGCGTGCTGCAGCCGCGGCTGCTGCGGGTGAGCGGACGATGGCGCGTGCAAGCGGTGCTCGCGCGCGCCGGGCAGGC
>JABFWF010000115.1 GCA_013362405.1 Lysobacter sp.
CGCGTCAGCGCGTGACGTGCGCGCCGCGCAGCTGCGGCACGCCGTCGACGCTGTCGGTCCACACCAGCCACGCGCCGTCCTCGCGCACCGCCAGCTGCGGGTAGCCCGCCGCGGGGCCGCGCGCATGCAGCTTCGCGACTTCGAAGCGCTGCAGCTCGTGCGAGAGGTCCGGCGCGTAGCGCGACAGCCACAGCGTCGAGCCGCCCGGCCGGTCGCGCAGCCAGGCCACCCACGCCTGCTGCGCGTCCAGCGCGACCGCGACGCGGCCATCCACCTGCGGCCCCGCATCGACCGTCACCGGCGCATCGAAGTGCTCGCCCGCGTCGGACGTGCGCGCGAGCAGCACGGTGGGCTTGTCGTGCGCGCCGGTCAACCAGGCCACCACCGCGTCGTTGCCGCGCGCCGCCACCGCCGGGCCATTGACGGGGCAGCCGGCCATCTTCCAGCCGTCGGCGTGTACCGGCACCGGCCTGCTCCACGCATGGCCATCGAAGCGCACGGCGGCGATGTCGCGGATCTCTTCCGACGTGCGATCGCGATAGACCAGCAGCGGACCTCGCGTCGTCATCGCGACGGCCGTGCGGCAGCAGTCGCAGACTTGCGGGTCGACGACCTGCTCGCCGCTGCGCTGCATGGTGCGGTCGAACACCGCGGCACGCAGCGTCGTCGCCGCGCCGTGCGTCGCGTGCGCGTCGGGCTGCTCCGCGCCGCCGGCGAGCCAGGCGATGCCGAGCGTGTCCTGCGATGCCGGCCACATCGATGCGAAACCGTGCTCGGCCGGCGCGCCTTCGGGATTGACCTGCAGCGGCGCGCTCCAGCTGAAGCCGTCGTTGGTGGAACGCGCCAGCGCGAGGTTGCTGGCCTCGCCCGCGCCCACCGCCTGCAGCCAGTGCACCCACAGCGCACCATCCGGCGTGGCGAGCAGGTGCGGCGTGTTCGCCCAGTTGGCGAGCAGGCTGTTGCCTATCGCGATCGTGCGCGGCGCGCTCTGCCAGTGGCCGGCCGGATCGGTGTCGCTGAACTGCAGCGCGTTGCGTCGGCCCGGCACGCTGCTGATCCAGCCGAGCAGCAGGCGACCGTCGGGCGCGACGACGAGGTCCGGCTCGGCCGCGCCTGGCGTCGCCGGCAATGCCCAGTCCTGCACGACGAAGGGACCGTGCGCGTTCTGCGCGCCATGCGCCTGCGGCGCCTGCGTGCGATGGCATCCGGCGAGGGCGACGGCGAGGACGAGCGACGCGCGGACGGTGGCGTGCATGGCGGGCTCCTGCGTGGAGCGGTGATGATAGGACAGGGCGCATGTGCCTGCTGTCCTTTGCCATTGCCGCCCGTGGCGACGTCGGGGCCGCCGCGCGACGACGAGGGTTCCCGCTACGCGCGGAGGCGAAGCGGTTCCTGCGCGCCCGCTCAGCCTGCCTGTGTCGCGCGTCGTCCGCGCGCGAGGTGCACCAGCAGCAGCGAGATCGCCGCCGGCGTCATGCCGGGAATGCGCTGCGCCTGGCCCACGGTTTCGGGCCGCACGCGCGCGAGCTTCTGCAGCACCTCGGCCGACAGCCCGCGCACCTGCGCGTAGTCGAAGTCGCCGGGAATGGACGCGGACTCGTGCCGCTGCGCGCGCGCGATCTCCTCGCGCTGGCGGTCGAGGTAGCCGGCGTACTTCACCCCGATTTCCACCTGTTCGGCGACCGCGGCATCGTCGACGCCGGGGCCGAGCGCCGGCACGCGCATCAGCGCGGCGTAGTCGAGCGCGGGGCGCTTGAGCAGGTCGCGCGCGCTGGTCTCGCGGCTCACCTCGACATCGAGCGCGGCGGCGACCTCGCGGCCGAGCGCGTTGTTCGGCGCCGCCCACAGCGCGCCCAGGCGCGCGTCCTCGCGTTCGATCGCCTCGCGCTTGCGCGCGAACGCGGCGTGGCGCGCATCGTCGACCAGGCCGAGCTCGCGTCCGACCGGCGTCAGCCGCAGGTCGGCGTTGTCCTCGCGCAACTGCAGGCGGTATTCGGCGCGCGAGGTGAACATGCGGTATGGCTCGCTGGTGCCGTGGGTGACGAGGTCGTCGACCAGCACGCCGAGGTAGGCCTCGTCGCGGCGTGGGCTCCAGCCGTCGAGCCCGCGCACGAAGCGCGCGGCATTCACGCCGGCGAGCAGGCCCTGCGCGGCGGCTTCCTCGTAGCCGGTGGTGCCGTTGATCTGGCCGGCGAAGAACAGGCCCGCGACCGCCTTCGTCTCCAGCGTCGCCTTCAGCCCGCGTGGATCGAAGAAGTCGTACTCGATGGCGTAGCCCGCGCGCGTGATGTGCGCCTGTTCGAAGCCGCGGATGCTGCGCACGAGCGCGAGCTGCACGTCGAACGGCAGCGAGGTGGAGATGCCGTTCGGATAGATCTCGGCGACATCGAGGCCTTCGGGCTCGACGAACACCTGGTGCGAGGCCTTGTCGGCGAACCGCACCACCTTGTCCTCGATCGATGGGCAGTAGCGCGGCCCGATGCCTTCGATCTGGCCGGTGTACAGCGGCGAGCGGTCGAGCGCGTTGCGGATGAGTTCGTGCGTGCGTTCGCTGGTGTGGGTGATCCAGCACGACACCTGGCGCGGATGGTCGTCGCGCGAACGGATGAACGACATCACCGGGCGCGGGTCATCGCCTGGCTGCTCTTCCATCACCGAATAGTCGAGCGTGCGTCCGTCGATGCGCGGCGGCGTGCCGGTCTTGAGGCGGTCGACGACGAACGGACCTTCGCGCAGCCTCGAAGCAAGCGCGAGCGCGGGCGGATCGCCGGCGCGGCCGGCGGCGTAGGTCGTCTGGCCGACGTGCACCTTGCCGGCGAGGAAGGTGCCGGCGGTGAGCACGACCGCGGGCGCTTCGAAGCGCAGGCCCGTCTGCGTGAGCACGGCTTCGACGCGGTCGCGATCGAACACGATGTCGTCGACCGCGGCCTGGAACACCGTCAGGTCCGGCTGCGTTTCCACCGCGCGCCGGATGAAGGCACGGTACAGCGCGCGGTCGGCCTGGCAGCGCGTCGCGCGCACCGCCGGGCCCTTGCTGGCGTTGAGGCGGCGCCACTGGATGCCGGCGGCGTCGGCCGCGCGCGCCATCACGCCGCCGAGCGCGTCGATTTCCTTGACCAGGTGCCCCTTGCCGATGCCGCCGATGGCCGGATTGCAGCTCATCGCCCCGACCGTCTCGATGGAATGCGTGAGCAGCAGCGTGCGCGCGCCGGCGCGCGCCGACGCGAGTGCGGCCTCGGTGCCGGCGTGGCCGCCGCCGACCACGATGACGTCGTAGCGGTAGAAGGAATCGGGCATGGCGGAATTATCGCGCGACGCTGCGGCGCCGCCCGCTGAAGCATTCAGCCGCGGAATGCCCGGAACGGCGGCGCCGGCTAAAGATTGGCACGCTTCCTGCGTTAACCCTGTTGCACCCGGCGTGGCAGGCGTCAGGGGCGTCGGCCAGGCTTGGAACAGGGGCTGGCCGCGCGCATGCCGGGGAAGCGAAGGGGTCGGATGTCGGGGGACATCCGGCCCCTTTTTTTGTGCCCGCAACGCGTGCGGTGACTGTCATCGCCTGCGGACGGCGCGCCTCGTCGCGAAGGCGCCGGCGCCCGGGGGGAGCGGAACAGGGGGGATCCGTGATTCCCACCGGGCGCCGGCATGAAACGCGACGCAGCTTGTGTCGCAATGCGACGCAACCGGTCAGTCGCGGGCGCTAGCTTGCGATGCCGTTCCGGGCAGCGCAAGCGCGCACAGCGCATTCACGGCAGCGTTTTGCGATGCGTGTCGCGTTCTGAAGGATCGCGTGGGATGAACGGCCGTGGCGTCGCGTTGCGCTGCGGTGGCATCGGCAACATCACCGGCGGGCGCTGCGGGCCCATCGGGCGTGGCGCGTGCATGTCGTCGCGATCACGGTCCTGCCAGTGCGGTGGCAACGGCGGGCGCGGTGGCGGCGTCACGCCGGTCGACGGTGGCACCGGAGGATCCGGACGATGGTGGGTGCGCGGGCGCACCCAGTAGCCGCCCCAGTACGGGTCGTACGGGTAGCCGCCGTCGTAGTACGGATAGCCACCGCCGTAATAGCCGTAAGGTCCGTCGCTGTAATAGCCGTACGGGTATCCGTAGCCGTACCAGCCCTGGTCGCGGTATTCGATTTCCGGCTGGCCGTAGTAATAGTCGCCGGGACCGCCACGGTATTCGTAACCGGTCGCGCAGCCGGCGAGCAATACGCCCGCCAGTCCCGGCAGGACCAGCGCGCGGAGCAATGTACGGATCATGGTCGAGCCCCTGTTCTGACTCCGGCAGCATGGGTCGCCGGCTTTGAATCCGTGCTTAATTTTTCGCGCCGTCCCGGTCGCCCGCTGAACCGCGTCTCGGTCCGGGTGGCGTCGGCTGCTAGCATGGCGCGGATGGACGGAACCGTCGCGCGCACGCCTACCTTCACCGATGTCCTCGCCGCCGCCGCGCGCATCGCGCCTCATGCGCATGCGACGCCTATGCTGCGTTCGCACACGCTCGACGCGCTGGCCGGCTGCGCCCTGCACTTCAAGGCCGAGCACCTGCAGCGCGCGGGTGCGTTCAAGTTCCGCGGCGCGTGCAATGCGGTGTGGGCCTTGCCGGACGACATCGCCGCGCACGGCGTGGTGACGCATTCCTCGGGCAACCATGGCGCGGCGCTGGCGCTCGCGGCGCGCACGCGCGGCATCACCTGCCACGTGGTCGTGCCGGAGGGCGCGGTCGCCGCCAAGCTCGCCGCGATCGAGGCTTATGGCGCCACGCTGCACGCCTGCGCACCCACGATGGCTGCGCGCGAGGTGGCGGCCGCGCAGCTGCAGCGCGACACCGGCGCGACGCTGGTGCATCCCTATACCGATCCGCAGGTGATCGTCGGCCAGGGCACCGCGGCGCTCGAACTGCTGAAAGCCTGCGAGACGCTCGATGCGCTGGTGGTGCCGGTCGGCGGCGGCGGGCTGGCCTCCGGCTGCGCGCTCACGCTCGCGGCGACCGCGCCGCACTGCCGGCTGTTCCTCGCCGAACCCGCCGGCGCGGCGGAAACCGCCGCCTCGCTCGCGCGTGGCGAGCGAATGACCGAATTCGTGCCCGACACCGTCTGCGACGGCCTGCGCGGCACGCTCGGCGCACCCAACTTCGCCCTGCTGCAGGCGCACGGCGCGCAGGCACTGGTGGTCGACGACGCCGACACCGTGGCCGCGATGCGCCTGCTGTGGACGCACACCAAGCAGCTGGTCGAACCGTCCTCGGCGATCGCGCTCGCCGCGGTGCTGCGCCATCGCGAGCGCTTCGCCGGCCAGCGCGTGGGGATCGTGCTGTCGGGCGGCAACGTCGATCTCGATGCCATGCCGGCGTTGTTCGAGATCGGTCGTCGCGCGCCGGCCTAGCCGTTCCCACCGATCGATCGCGCCGGTCCACCGGGCCGCGCACACGCCGCCAGCAGCCAGCCACCATGCACGTTCCCACCGCCCGCTACCGCCCCGCCCTGCGCCGCCTGCACTGGCTGGTCGCGCTGCTGGTGCTGGCCGCGTACCTGCTGATCGAACAGCGCGGGTTGTTCCCGCGTGGCAGCAACAGGCGGGCGATGATGATGCAGGGGCATTTCTGGGCCGGGCTCTGCATCCTGCTGCTGGCACCCTGGCGCGTTGCGCTGCGCGCGCGCTCGGCGCTGCCGCCGATCACGCCCGCGCTCCCCGCCTGGCAGGCTTTGCCGACGAAGCTGCTGCACCTCGCACTGTATCTCTTCCTGGTGGCGATGCCGCTGCTCGGCCTCGCCACTGCGTGGAGCGGCGGCAGGACGGTGTGGGTGCCATTCACCGGCATCGCGCTGCCGCCCCTGCTGCCGGAAAACGATGCGCTGGCGCAGTCGCTCGAAGGTTTGCACCGCACCATCGGCGAACTCTTCTACTGGGTGATCGGCGCCCACGTCGCCGCCGCGTTCTGGCACCACTTCTTCCGCCGCGACGACGCCCTGCGACGGATGCTGTAGCCGCCGTCGCGCGGCCGCACGGCTAGACTGGGCGTCCCGCCGAGCCCGTCGCCGCCATGTCACGACTGCTGCGTTTCCCCCGCCTCTGGACCAGCACGTTCTGGATCGGCGCGATGGCGCTGGTGCTCGCGCTCGCGCTGCTCGGCCACCGCGGCATCTGGGATCCGGACGAAGGCCGTTACACCAACGTCGCCCTGCACATGCTGTCCAGCGGCGACTGGATCGATCCGCATCGCAGCAGCGAGGTCGGCCACTGGACCAAGCCGCCGCTGACCTACTGGGCGATCGCATCCAGCATCGGCGTGTTCGGTCACAACGCGTGGGCCGCGCGTTTCCCGGCCGCGCTTTCCTACCTGCTGTGCGTATGGCTGGCAGGTCGGATCGCGCGGCGGCTCGCACCGGGCAGTGAGACCCAGGCGTCGCTGGTGTTCGCGACGATGCTGTTCACCCTCGGTGCGTCGCAACTCATCACCACCGACTACGTCCTCACCGCGTGCGAGACGCTGGCGATGTGGGCGTTCGTCGAGGCGCGTTTCGGCGGCGCGCCGCCCGGGGGCACCGCGCGAACGCGCGTCTGGCTGACCGCGATGTGGGCGGCGTTCGCGCTCGCCTTCCTCACCAAGGGCCCGCCCGGCCTGCTGCCGCTGCTGGCGATCGTCGTGTTCGAGCTGCTGACGCGCGATGCGCGCCGGCCGACGCTGCTGCAGTGGACCGGATTGCTCGCGTTCGTGGGGATCGCGCTGCCGTGGTACCTCGTCGTCATCCAGCGCAACCCTGGCCTGCTGCAGTACTTCCTCGGCAGCGAAGTCGTGGGTCGCGTGACGTCGAACGAATTCGGTCGCCATGGCGAGTGGTACGGCTGGCTGGCGATCTACGGCCCGACCCTGCTGCTCGGCACGCTGCCATGGACCTTCGCGCTGCTGCGCTGGGCGCGCACGCTGCCGGCCCAGGCGAGCGGCTGGCGCAACCCCGAAGGCCGCGCGCGCGACGCTGCCGGCCTGCTGCTCGCGCTGTGGCTGCTGTTGCCGCTGCTGGTGTTCTGCGTCTCGCGCTCGCGCCTGCCGCTGTACGTGCTGCCGCTGGCGGTGCCGCTGGCGGTGATCGCCGCGCGCCAGCGCTTCGGCGAGGGCCGCGGCCTGCCGCGCTGGCCCGGCTTCGCGGCGCTGGCCGTGCTGGTGCTCGTCGCCGAGTTCACCGCCGCGCGCTGGTCGACGCACAAGGACGCGTCGGCGTGGGTGCGCGCAATCCACGCGCGCGTGCCCGGCCCGATCAGCCAGGTCGTGATCGTGCAGGACATGGCCCGCTACGGCCTGCACCTCGAGCTCGGCGCGGAAGTGGAGAAGGTGTCGATCGAGCCGGAACCGGGTGCACGCTTCAATCCCGAATACGACGAAAGCATCGCCGACGAGATCGGCGACGACTTCGACGGCAACGCGCTGTGGATCACCAAGCAGGAACGCTGGGAAGCGACGCGCGCCAAGCTCGCCTCGCTCGGCATCGACGCGGTGCCGCAGGGCACGCCCTACCAGGGGCGCGTGCTGTTCCGCGTGCGCCTCGCGGGGCGCTGATCAGCGCCGCCGCACCGGGATCGCGCTGGCGCTGATGCGCGCGACGTCCACGCCGCCCTCGCGGATCGGCTGGCCTTCCTGCGGCGCCCACGCCATCGCGGTGATCACTTCCCAGCTCGCGGGCAGGCCGGCGGCCTCGCGCAATGGCTCGTAGGTGGATGCCGCGGCGGCGAAGCGCGCCCGGCCGGTGAGCGTGTGCCGGCGCGCCGATAATGCGTTGGTGGCGCCGATCGCGCGCAGCTCGCGCATCAGCGCGGCGAGGTCGGGGTAGTGCGTGGTGAGCATGTCGCGGTCGAGCACGGGATCGCGGAACCCGGCGTGCATCAATGCATCGCCGAAGCGCGCGATCTCGGCGAACGGGCTGACGTGCGGCGCGGCATCGGCCTGCGCGAAGGCGTCGCGCAGC
>JABFWF010000059.1 GCA_013362405.1 Lysobacter sp.
CGGCGCGCTCGCCCTCCCTGATCGCGTTGTTGCGCTGCTCGAAATCCGCCGGGCCGAGCTCGGTCACGCTCGGGCGGATCACCACGTCGGCGCGCGCGAGTTCCTGCGCGCCCAGGCGCTGGCCCATGATCGTGATCGACTGGTTGACGTTACCCAGCATGCTGCCCGGGTTCTTGCCGCTGGCCTTGCTGGAGATGTCCACCGCGATGACGAAGTCCGCGCCGAGCTGGCGCGCCGCATCGACGGGAACCGGGCTCACGACACCGCCATCGACGTAGTGGAACTTGCCGATCGCCACCGGTTCGAACACGCCCGGGATGCTGCTGGACGCGCGCACCGCCTGGCCGGTGTTGCCGAGCACGAACACGGTGCGATCGCCCGTTTCCAGGTTCGTCGCCACCGCCGCGAACGGCTTGCGCATGCGCTCGATGCTCTTCCCGCCGACCAGCTGGTTCACGTAGTCCTGGAGCTTCTGGCCTTTCACCACGCCGCCGGAGAACAGGCTGACGTCGCGGATTTCCGCTTCATCGAGCGAGAACGCCGTCTTCTGCATCGCGAAGGCGTCCATGCCGCTGGCATAGAGCGCGCCGACCACGCTGCCCGCGCTGGTGCCGGCGACGACCTCGGGCTGGAAGCCGTTGGCTTCGAGCATCTTGATCACGCCGATGTGCGCGAAGCCCTTCGCCGCGCCGCCGCCCAGCGCGATGCCGATGCGGATCTTCGGCGCGGGTGTCGCCGGTAGGACGACGGCCGCCGGCGGAGTCGGCCTCACGGCCTCGCCGCCACCGCAGGCGCCGAGCAGGACGGCGAAGGACGCGAGCAGGAGCGGGCGAAGCGAGCGGAACGGTGTCATGTGGACGAGGTGGAAGTGGATGCGGTCAGCGGCGGAGGATACAGGGGCCACGGGGCGCGCCGCGGGGCGTCCCGTTGCAGGATTCATCGATCAGCGCAGTTCCTTGCGAACCACCAGCTTGAGGCCCGACCACACCTCGTCCACCGCGCAGACTTTGACGTCGACGAAGCCCAACGGCAGCGCGACCTCGCGGATCGTGTCCTCGGTGATGTCGGTAGGGACCTTCGCGGCCTTCTTCGGCCAGGACACCCACACGGTCGCATCCGGCGCGAGCGTGCGCCGGCATCGGCCCAGCGCGTCGACCAGCACCGCGCGCTGCGTGCAGAACAGGTGCGCGAGGTCCACGCCCTTGCCCGGTTTCGCGACGAAACCCACGCCCGGCGGCAGCGGCTCCAGCAGCGCGAGGTAATGCTCCGGCGCGGCCATCGGCCAGACGCACGCGCCTTCGCGCACGCCGAGCTTCTTCGCCAGCGGCGTGCCGGAATATCCGCTGCCGGAGGACGCGGCCATGGTGTGGTCAGAACGAATTGTCGCCGTCGAGGATGCGGCCCAGTCCGCCCAGCACCGAGCCCTCGCCGCGCGCCTGCCCGCCACCCTGCGGCGCCGCGGCCAGCATGCGGCCTGCCATGCGCGAGAACGGCAGCGACTGCAGCCACACCTTGCCCGGACCGGTCAGCGTCGCCAGGAACACGCCTTCGCCGCCGAACATCATGCTCTTGATGCCGCCGACCGCACGCACGTCCATCTGCACGGTGTGGTGGTAGGCCATGACGCAGCCGGTATCGACATCGAGGCGTTCGCCGGCGCGCAGTTCGCGCTCGACCACCGTGCCGCCGGCATGCACGAACACCCAGCCATCGCCTTCCAGCTTCTGCATGATGAAGCCCTCGCCGCCGAACAGGCCGGTGAGGATGCGCTTCTGGAATGCGACGCCGACCGACACGCCACGCGCGCCGGCCAGGAAACTGTCCTTCTGGCAGATCAGGCGTCCGCCGTGCTCGTCGAGCTTCATCGCCAGCACGGTGCCGGGATAGGGCGCGGCGAACGCCACGCGCGCCTTGCCGGTACCGACGTGGGTGAACATCGTGGTGAACAGGCTCTCGCCGCTGAGCACGCGCTTGCCGGCGGAGAACAGCTTGTCCATCAGCCCGCCGCCCTGCCCCGTGTGCCGGCCGTCGCCGAAGACGGTGTCCATCTGAA
>JABFWF010000171.1 GCA_013362405.1 Lysobacter sp.
CCCCAAGCGTGAGGAAAGCGCATACGACACCTTCGGCGTCGGCCATTCGTCGACGTCGATTTCCGCAGCGCTCGGCATGGCGATCGCCAATGCGCGCGCCGGCAGCGACAGGAAGGTCGTCGCGGTGATCGGCGACGGCGCGATGACCGCGGGCATGGCCTTCGAGGCGCTCAACCATGCCGGTGGCATGGAACCCGAGCCGGACCTGCTGGTCGTCCTCAACGACAACCGGATGTCGATCTCCGAGAACGTCGGCGGCCTGACCAAGATGCTCGGGCGCATGACCGGCAGCCGCACGCTCAACGCGATCCGCGAGGGCGGCACGAAGCTGCTCGGCGACAAGAACAACCCGACCGCGAAGTTCGTGCGCCGCTGGGAAGAGCACTGGAAGGGCATGTTCGTGCCGTCCACGCTGTTCGAGGAAATGGGCTTCCACTACACCGGTCCGATCGACGGCCACGACGTCGATGCGCTGGTGAAGACGCTGCGCATGCTCAAGGGCCTCAGGGGCCCGCAACTGCTGCACGTGATCACCACCAAGGGCAAGGGCTACGAGCTCGCCGAAGGCGACCAGATCGGCTATCACGCGGTGTCGCCGTTCGATCCGTCGCAGGGCGTGGTGAGCAAGCCCGGCGCGAAGAAGCCCACCTACACCGACGTGTTCGGCGACTGGCTATGCGACATGGCCGCGGCGGAACCCAGGCTCATGGGCATCACGCCCGCGATGCGCGAAGGCTCGGGCCTCGTGCGCTTCAGCAGGGAATTCCCCGAGCGCTATTTCGACGTCGCGATCGCCGAGCAGCACGCGGTGACGCTCGCCGCGGGCATGGCCTGCGAAGGCGCCAAGCCCGTGGTCGCGATCTATTCGACCTTCCTGCAGCGCGGCTACGACCAGCTGGTGCACGACGTCGCCATCCAGGACCTCGACGTGCTGTTCGCGATCGACCGCGGCGGCGTGGTCGGGCCGGACGGCGCGACGCACGCCGGCAACCTCGACCTGTCGTACCTGCGCTGCGTGCCCAACATGGTGGTGATGGCCCCGGCCGACGAGAACGAATGCCGGCAGATGCTCACCACCGGTTTCGCCTTCGAGGGTCCTGCGGCGGTGCGCTATCCGCGCGGCACCGGTCCCGGCGTGGCGGTGCAGCCAACGCTCGACACCTTGCCGATCGGCCAGGCCGAGCTGCGCCGGCGCGGCGCGCGCATCGCCCTGCTCGCGTTCGGCGCGACCGTGCCGGCGGCCGAACAGGTCGGCGCGGACCTCGGGCTGACGGTGGTCAACATGCGCTTCGTCAGGCCGCTGGATCGCACGCTGCTGCTGGAGCTGGCAAAGACGCACGAGGGCTTGGCCACGCTCGAGGACAACGTCGTCGCCGGCGGTGCGGGATCCGGCGTCGCCGAACTGCTGGCTGGCGAAAATATCGCCATGCCGATCCTGCACCTCGGCCTGCCCGATGCCTTCCAGCACCACGGCAGCCGCGAGGAGCTGCTTGCCGAAGCAGGCCTGGACGTCGCCGGCATCCGCGCCTCGCTGCTGGCGCGCTGGCCCACTCTCGGCCGGCCGCAGGTCGTGCAGAGCGCCGCGGGCTGACAGGCCCGCCGCGGACGGCATCCTGGCGCCCCGCTCAGGCCAGCGGCCCAAGCAGTTCACCGTACGCTGCGCTCTTGTGCCAGCGCCCGTCCTCGTCGTCGACCAGGACCTCGCACGCCACGTGCCGCCCCTTCCACAACGCTTCGGCCGCCCGCCGCGCCGCGGCGAGCGCATCGGCGCGATCGGCGAAATCGCCTGGTTGCGGATCGGTGCGGCAGCGGATTTCCCAGTGGTCGCCGACGCGCGAAACGAAGTACATCACCGGACGCATCACCGGACCCTAACAGCCGCGTGGTCGCCGGCGCGTCGAGCCGACGGAAACGGCCCGGATGCGGACCGGCACTCCCCGGCAGAAACGACAACGGCCAGGCGCGAGGCCTGGCCGTGGACGTGTGCATGGGTTGGTCGGGGTAGCCGGATTCGAACCGACGACCACCAGTCCCCCAGACTGGTGCGCTA
>JABFWF010000024.1 GCA_013362405.1 Lysobacter sp.
CGGCGCCACGCCTGCCAGCGCGACGGCGCTGGCGCGCGCGGCTGCACGCACGCGCGCATCCGGCGCCAGCCGGCATCGACGCTGGCGTCGCTCTCGTCGCCTTCCATGTCGTCCTCCAGGCACGCCGCATGCAGCGCCTCGAGCAGCGCGCGGGCGCGCCGGCATTCGGCGCAACCGGCGACGTGCGCATCGATCCACGCACGCTCGCCGCTCTCGAGGCTGCCGTTGACCGACCACGGCAGCAGCCGCAGCGCTTCGTCGTGGCCGCGCAACTCGAAGGGAAGGATGCGCCCGTTCACGACACGTCCTCGCGCGCGACCAGCCCGCGCAGCCGCTGCCGCGCGTAGAACATGCGCGTCTTCACCGTGGCGACCGGGCAGCCGACGATGTCGGCGATCTCGCGGCAGCTGTAGCCCTGGTAGTAGGTCAGCTCCACCACGGCGCGATGCTCGGGCGTCAGCGCGCCGAGCGCGCCGGCCAGGCGCAGCCGCAGCTGGTAGTGCTCGAGCTCGCCGTCCGGCTCGGCGGAGGCGGGGGCGGCCGGCTCCTCGTCCAGCGCCTGCGCCGTCACGTCGCGGCGCACCGCCTTCAACGCCTGGCGATAGGCGATCGCGAACAGCCATGTCGACAGCTGCGACGCCGCATCCCAGGTGTGCGCCTTGCGCCATGCGACCAGCATGGTGTCGTCGAGCACCTCGTCCACCAGCGCCTGCTGGCGCAGCATGCCGCGCAGGAAACGCGCGAGCCGCGGGGAGTAGCGGCGGTAGACCAGTTCGAACGCACGCACGTCCTCCAGCGCGACGCGCGCCATCAACCGCACGTCCTCGGCGGCGGCGCCCTGCGGCGCGCGCGCTTCATGGGGCAGGCCGGCAGTCTGCAGCATCGTGGCGCCCTCCTTCCGGCGGTCGATACCGGGCGCGCTTCCGCGGGTTCAAGCCCGATGAACCACGCGGACGGTGCCGAGCATAGACCGGCGCACGGCAGGCGCCGTCAACGCGCCGCGATGCCGTGCGCCCCCACAGGAGGACTCCCCATGACGCTGACATCCCTCTGCCTCCGGCGCTGGACGCCGCTGGCGCTCTCGCTGCTGCTGGCCACCGCCCCCGCAGCGGCCGCCAGCATGTTCAAGCAGCGCAACCTCGTGTCCGACGGCGCCATCCCCGCCGCACACATCGATCACAACCTCGTGAACGCCTGGGGCGTCGCCTTCAACCCCTACGGGTATGCCTGGGTCGCGAACAACGGCACCGGCACGGCGACGCTGTACGACGGCGACGGCAATCGCGAAACGCTCGTCGTGCAGATCCCCTCGCCGACGATGAGCCTCGGCGGCACGCCGACCGGCACCGTCTACAACGGCTCGAGCGGTTTCGTCGTGAGCAGGGGCGGCGTGTCCGGGCCCGCGCGATTCCTGTTCGCGACGGAGGACGGCGTGATCGCCGCGTGGGCGCCGAACGTCGACGCCACCCATGCCCTGCGCATGGTCAACCGCTCGGCGACGGGCACCGTCTACAAGGGCCTGACGCTGAGCGCCAACGGCCACGGCACGCTGATGTACGCGTCGGATTTCCACCACGGCCGCGTCGACGTGTTCGACGCGTCGTTCCATGCCGTGGCGATGCCGACCGGCGCCTTCACCGACCCGTCCGTGCCCAGCGGCTTCGCCCCGTTCGGCATCCAGGCGATCGGCGGCGACGTCTACGTCACCTACGCCAAGCAGGATGCAGCCAAGCACGACGACGTGAAGGGACCGGGCCTTGGCTACGTCGACGTGTATACGCCCAACGGCCGGTTGATCCGGCGCGTCGCCTCGCGCGGCGTGCTCAACGCGCCATGGGGCCTCGCGCTCGCGCCGGCCGGCTTCGGCGGCTACGGCAACCAGTTGCTGGTGGGCAACTTCGGCGACGGCCACATCAACGCGTTCTCGGGCACCGCCTCGCTGGGCCCGTTGCGCGACACCTACGGCATGCCGATCCACATCGACGGACTGTGGGGAATCGCGTTCGGCAACGGCTACGAGAACCAGCCGGTCGACACGCTGTTCTTCGCCGCCGGCCCCGTCGGCGAATCCCATGGCCTGTACGGGCGCCTGGACACGGCGTACTGAGCGACGCGCGCGGCGGCGATCCGCCCACGCGCAGGCCGCGCGCGCGGGCTGCTCCGGCTTCGCTGCCGCGCGAAACCGCGTGCAAGAAAAAAGCCCCGCATCGCTGCGGGGCTTTTTTGTGTTGCCACGTGGTGCGTCGGATCAGAAATCCATGCCGCCCATGCCACCCATGCCGCCGGCGCCGCCCATCGCGGGCTCTTCCTTCTTCGGCAGCTCGGCGACCATCGCCTCGGTGGTGATCATCAGGCCGGCGATCGACGCCGCGTTCTGCAGCGCGGTGCGGGTCACCTTGGTCGGGTCCAGGATGCCCATCGCGACCATGTCGCCGAACTCACCGGTGGCCGCGTTGTAGCCGAAGTTGCCCTGGCCTTCCTTGACGCGGTTGACGATGACCGACGGCTCTTCGCCGGCGTTGGTGACGATCTCGCGCAGCGGCGCTTCCATCGCGCGCAGGGCGATCTGGATGCCGTGGTTCTGGTCCTCGTTGATGCCCTTGGTGTCCTTGATCGACGCCAGCGCGCGGATCAGCGCGACGCCGCCGCCCGGGACCACGCCTTCCTCCACCGCCGCACGCGTGGCGTGCAGGGCGTCCTCGACGCGCGCCTTCTTTTCCTTCATCTCAATCTCGGTCGAGGCACCGACCTTGATCACCGCCACGCCGCCGGCGAGCTTGGCGACGCGCTCCTGCAGCTTCTCGCGGTCGTAGTCGGAGGAGGTCTCCTCGATCTGCGCCTTGATCTGCTTGATGCGGCCTTCGATGCCGGAGGTATCGCCGGCGCCGTCGATGATGGTGGTGTTCTCCTTCGAGACCACGACCTTCTTCGCGCGGCCGAGGTCCTTGATCGTCGCCTTCTCGAGCGAGAGGCCGACTTCCTCGGAAATGACCGTGCCGCCGGTGAGGATCGCCATGTCCTCCAGCATCGCCTTGCGGCGATCGCCGAAGCCCGGGGCCTTCACGGCGCACACCTTCACGATGCCGCGGATGGTGTTGACCACCAGCGTCGCGAGCGCTTCGCCTTCGACTTCTTCCGCCACGATGAGCAGCGGCTTGCCGGCCTTCGCCACGCCTTCGAGGACGGGCAGGAGGTCGCGCACGTTGGAGACCTTCTTGTCGTGCAGCAGGATGAAGGGATCCTCCAGCTCGGCCGACATCGACTGCTGGTTGTTGATGAAGTACGGCGACAGGTAGCCGCGGTCGAACTGCATGCCCTCGACCACGTCGAGCTCGTTCTCCAGGCCCGAGCCTTCCTCGACGGTGATGACGCCTTCCTTGCCGACCTTCTTCATCGCGTCGGCGATGATGTTGCCGATCGACTCGTCGGAGTTGGCCGAGATCGTGCCGACCTGGGCGATCGCCTTGTCGTCGGCGGTCGGCTTGCTGATGTTCTTCAGCTCGGCGGTGGCGGCGACCACGGCCTTGTCGATGCCGCGCTTGAGGTCCATCGGGTTCATGCCGGCGGCGACCGCCTTCATGCCTTCGCGGATCAGCGCCTGCGCCAGCACGGTGGCGGTGGTGGTGCCGTCGCCGGCGTTGTCGGACGTCTTCGAAGCGACCTCCTTCACCATCTGCGCGCCCATGTTCTCGAACTTGTCGGCCAGCTCGATCTCCTTGGCGACGGACACGCCGTCCTTGGTGATCGTCGGGGCGCCGAAGCTCTTCTCGAGCACGACGTTGCGGCCCTTCGGGCCGAGGGTGGCCTTGACGGCATTGGCGAGCACGTTGACGCCGCGCACCATGCGGGCGCGCGCGTCCTCACCGAAACGAATTTCCTTGGCAGCCATTGCGGATTACCTCGAAGAAAGAAAAAGTCGGGATCGAAAGGGGAGGGAAGCGCGCGCTCAGCCGAGCGTCGCGAAGATGTCGTCTTCCTTCACCACCAGGTAGTCGGTGCCGTCGAGCTTGACCTCGGTGCCGCTGTACTTGCCGAACAGCACCTTGTCGCCGACCTTGACCTTGGGGGCGCGGACCTGGCCGTTGTCGAGCACCTTGCCCTCGCCGACCGCGACGACCTCGCCCTTGATCGGCTTCTCGGTGGCGGTGTCCGGGATCACGATGCCGCCGGCGGACATCTTCTCTTCTTCCATGCGCTTGATCACGACGCGGTCGTAAAGCGGCTTGATGTTCATGGCAACCCTCTTAAGTGGTTGATTGGTCAGGAAAAGGGGCGGCGATTTTAGCACTCGCTGCAAGCGAGTGCCAATGCCGGAAACGGAAACGCCCGGGCAACCGGGACCGGCCCTAGATGGGGGGACAGGATGGGCTTTCAAGGCCTGCCGCGCCCTCGGCCTGATGCAACGACCGCGCGGTCCGCCCGCCAGCCATATTCGCGCCAGCTACCAAAAGCGCACCATTTGGAGTGAATATTTGTAGCGAGGTGACCATTGGTGGCATCTTTGCTGTACCGGCGCCGGACGCTTCGCTAATGTCGTGCCGGCCGTCACCTCGGCGAAACCGCGAAACCCTGGGGAGAGGGATTCGATGACACCGCAGCAACGCATCCGTCTGGCGCGCCGCCACGGCGGCCTGTCGCAAACCCAGCTGGCGCAGCGCGTCGGGGTACAGCGCAGCGCGGTCAGCCACTGGGAATCGGCCAACGGCAAGTACCCGACCGTCGCGCACCTGTGCGAGATCGCCCTGGTGACCGCGGTCAACTTCGAATGGCTGGCGACCGGGCGCGGCACGATGTCCCTGCCGGACGCCGTCCGGCTGGATTCGATCCCGGCGGCCGAAGCCATCCTTGCCGACGACCCGCTCGAGCTGCGCCTGTTGCGCGCCTTCCGCAACGCGTCGCCGCAGGCGCGGGTGTCGCTGGTGGAGGTGGTCGAGCAGCTGGCCGGCCTGCGCACGGGACGCCGCGAGGGCGCGCCCTCGCCCCGCGCCGACAGCGCGCGTCCGAACTTCCTCGACATGCTCCGCCTGGGTGAAACGGCGCTCGGCTGAGCACAACGTTCCGGGCCCGGCGCTACCCCCGCCGCGCCGACCGCCCTAGGCTATGCGGCTCCGCACCGGAGCCGCCCATGGCCGTCCTCGTCTGCTTCTGCACCTGTCCCGACCTCGCCAGCGCCGAGCGCCTGGCCGGGATCCTGGTGGACGAGCGGCTGGCGGCCTGCGTCAATATCCTGCCGGGCGTGCGCTCGGTGTACCGCTGGCAGGACGCGGTCGAGCGCGCGGACGAGGTGCTGCTGCTGGTCAAGACCACGCGCGGGCGGCTGGATGCCCTCGCCGCCCGGGTGCGCGCGCTGCACCCGTATGAACTGCCGGAACTCGTGGCGGTCGAAGCCGCCGGCGGCCTGCCGGCCTACCTGGACTGGGTGGCGGCGGAGAGCCGTGGGCCTGGCGTCGGAGCATGAAACGGATGGGACAGTGGTGGCGCCGCGGCTTCGCGGCCTTGCTTGCGTGCGCGGGTGCGATCGGCACGGCGCAGGCCGTCGATGAGAAAGACCTGTTGCCGGTCGACCAGGCGTTCGCGCTGACGGCGAGCGCACCGGCGCGCGATCGCGTGCGGCTGCAGTGGAAGATCGCCGACGGCTATTACCTTTATCGCCAGCGCATGTCGGTGCAGGCGACGGACGGCACGCCGCTCGGCACGCTGCAGCTGCCGGCGGGCGACCGCCATACCGACCCTTTCTTCGGTGAGGTCGAAACCTACCGCCACCTCGTCCAGGGCACGCTGCCGCTGCAAGCGGCGGGCGACCGCGTCACGCTGCAGGTGAAGTACCAGGGCTGCGCGGATGCGGGCGTGTGCTATCCGCCGCAGAAGCGGCTGGTCACCGTGGTATTGCCGGCGGGTGACGCCGGCACGCCCCCATCGCCGCCTTCGCCTCCCGGCAGCAATGGCGATGGCCTGAGCGGACTGGCGCGGGCGCTCGGCGGCGCGCCTGTGGGCGGCCCGCTCCAGGGGACGCAGGCTGCAGAGGCACTGCCGTTGCCGCCCGAGCAGGCGTTCGGCTTCGAGGCGATCGCCGCCGACGGCAATACGCTCCTGTTGCGCTTCACGCCGGCGAAGGGCTACTACCTCTATCGCGACAAGACCGCCCTGCGGCTGCAGGACGCGGACGGCATCGCGCCCGGCATGCCGCGCTGGCCACCGGGCACGCCGCATCGCGACGAGCACTTCGGCAACGTGGTCGTGTACTTCGACCAGGTCGATGTGCCGCTGCCGCTCGTGCGCACGCGCGCCGATGCCGCCGACCTCACCCTCGTCGCCACCTTCCAGGGCTGCCAGACCGGGGGCATCTGCTACCCGCCCATGACGCGAACGGTGCGGGTGTCGGTGCCGGCGGGCGTGGTCGGAGGATCGACTGCCAACCGCGCGCCGGCCGGAGCGCCGTCGGCCTCTAGCGCGGCGCGGACGCTCGCCGCTTCATCCGCGATCGTCGATGACGGCGCTGCTTCCCTTCCGCTGGCAGAGGACAGCCGCCTCGCCCAGGCCCTGGCCGGCAGCAACCGTGCGTGGACGCTGCTCGGCTTCTTCGGCGCTGGCCTGCTGCTCGCCTTCACGCCCTGCGTGCTGCCGATGGTGCCGATCCTGGCCGGCCTGGTCGCCGGCCACGGTACGCGGCTGGGCACCGGCCGCGCGCTGCTGCTCTCGCTGGTGTACGTGCTGGCGAGCGCGCTGGTGTTCACCGCCGCAGGCGTGGTCGCCGGGGTCCTCGGCGCCAACCTGCAGGCCGCGTTCCAGGCACCGTGGGTGCTGGTCGCCTTCGCGGCGCTGTTCGTCGCGCTCGCGCTCTCGCAGTTCGGCCTGTACGAGCTGCAGCTGCCGCACGCGCTGCGCGCGCGGCTCGGCGCGGCGAGCGATCGCCAGCGCGGCGGTTCGCTCGCCGGCGTCGCCGCGATGGGGGCCCTGTCGGCGCTGATCGTCGGGCCCTGCGTGGCACCGCCGCTCGCCGCCGCGGTGCTGTACATCGGCCAGACCCACGATCCGGTGCTCGGCGGCGCGGCGCTGTTCCTGCTCGCGATGGGCATGGGCGTGCCGCTGCTGGCCTTCGGCGCGGCGGCCGGCCGGGGCATGCCGACCAGCGGGCCGTGGATGACGGCGGTGCAGCGGGTGTTCGGCTTCGTGTTCCTCGGTCTGGCCGTGTGGATGCTGGCGCGCATCCTGCCGTCCGCAGCGACGCTGGCACTGTGGGGCGTGCTGCTGCTCGGCGCGGCCGCGTGGGCGTTGTCGGCGACGGCGGAAGCATCGCGCGTGCGCTTCGGCGCGCGTTTCGCCGGCCTCGTGCTGGCGGTGGCCGGCGCGGCGGAACTGCTCGGCGCGCTCGGCAGCGGCAGCGATCCCCTGCGCCCGCTGGCGGGTGCGTTCGGCCAGGTACAGGTGCATGCCCCGGCCTTCCAGCGGATCAAGTCGAACGCGGATCTCGACCGCGAACTCGCCGCCGCGCAGGCGGCCGGCAATCCGGTGCTGTTCGACTTCTATGCCGACTGGTGCGTGAGCTGCAAGGAGATGGAGCGCGACACCTTCGCCGATCCGCAGGTGCAGGGGGCGCTCGCCGGCTTCGTCTTGCTGCAGGCGGACGTCACCGCGAACGACGACACCGACCAGGCGCTGATGCGCCGCTTCGGCATCATCGGGCCGCCGGCGACGCTGTTCTTCCGCGCGGGGCAGGAAGTGCGCGGCCTGCGCCTGGTGGGCTACGAGAAGTCCGCGCCCTTCATCGCGCGCCTGCGGCAGGCCGGGCGATGAAGCGCGGCACGCTCGGCGTGTTGGCGGTGGCGGTCCTGGCCGGCGGCCTCGGCCTGCTCGCCAGCCTGCGCATGGCCGGCCCCGGGCCGCTGCTGCGCAGCGAGCTCGGCCAGCGCGCGCTCAACGCGGCGATG
>JABFWF010000288.1 GCA_013362405.1 Lysobacter sp.
GCCCGACGGCTGCATGGCCTCGACCAGCCGCACCGACTCGCCGGTGGGATCGCGCCAGAGTAAGGGCTTGACCAGCGCGCCCGCCGGCGTTCCAAGCAGCGACACCGTGTCCTGCATGGCTTCGCGCAGGCCGTCGGTCGTGAAGCGGCGCTGGTCCACGCCCGGGCTGAGCAGGTAGCGGCGCGAGAAGAGCAGCTGGGCAACCTCCTCGCCGCCGCTGCGATCGCCGTTGTGCACGGCCTCGAACGCCCCGCTCGCCCGCAGGGCCGCGGCGAGTCGGCGTGAGGCATCGGCGCGCTGCGCCGGTTCGCCGCCACGCACGCCGAGCATCAGGACACGCGCGGTCGCACCCGACTTCAGCTGCGCGAGAAGCACCCGCTGTTCGGCCGTCGGTGCCGAAGGCAGGAACGCCGACAGGTCCGCGACGTACTGCGCGCGCGCGCAGAGCCACACGCCGATCGCGAGCAGGCCCAGCCACCCCCAGAGCGACCGGTCGCGCCAGCGCGCGGACCGCACCGGCTGCGTCAACGCGCCGCTCCCCCGCCCTGGGCAGTGACGGGCTCGATCCACATCACCGAGCTGTCGCCGTCGGCCATGGCGATGCGCACTTCGCGCACCTGCCCCTGGCGGCCGAGGAGGCGCACGCGCGCCACCTGCCCGCGCAGGCGCGTGTCGCGCGGCACCAGGTCCAGTTCCCAGGACTCCGGACGGCCGCGCAGCTCGGTCGCGAAATAGCGCTCGAGGAGCGCGCGGTTGCCGGTGAGCGTGCCCCGGATGGCCTCGACCATCACCGCCGCTTCGGGAATGGAGTCGAGCATCACGGTGCGCGTTCGACCGCCCTGCACGATCGTGAGCTCGTTGCCCACGACGGCGAGCCGCTCGTGGCGCGGCGACGTCGTCTCGCGCACGAACGTGTCCGGTGCCGAGAAGCGCAGCCGGCCGACCGAGCGCAGCGCCTGGTCCAGCTGGGCAACCTGGCGCTCCTCGGTGAACGTGGCTTCGCCGGAGCGGACCTTGGCCAGCGACTGCATCAGCGTGTCGATGCCGAATTGCTGCGCGGACACGCCTGCGGCCATCGCGAACGCGCTGGCCATCACGATGGCGCGGAGGGCTGGCAGGAGCTTCATGCGGCAGCGGTTTCCGACGGCATCGGCGCAGGTGCCGGTGCGGCCCAGAAGTCGAAGAAGTTGAACCAGTTGCAGGGCATCTCGCGGCAGTGTGCCTCCAGCAGGCGCGCATAGGTTTGCAGCGCGTCGCGCGCGGCGTCCTGGCGCTGGCCGCGCGTGGCCTCGCTGAAGTCGGCGACCGGCGCGAAGCGGATCTCGTAGCGGTTGCCGCCCGCATAGAGCGCCGTCATGAAGACCACAGGCCTGCGCAGCAGCGCCGCGAGCCGGAAAGGCCCGTCCGAGAACGCGGCGGGGTCGCCCAGGAAGTCGATCCAATGCGTGGCCGTGCGTTGCTGCTCGCTGCCCGCTGCGACGAGCGTGCGGTCTGCAAGCAATCCCGCAACGCCGCCGGCGTCGAGCCAGTCGCGCAATTCCAGCATGGCGCCGACCTGCCCGAGCCCGATCACCCGGATCTGCGCATCCGGCGCGACCGCGCGCAGCGTGTCGTTGATCATGCGCGCGTTCTGCTCGTACATCAGCATCGCGACCTCCAGGCCGCGGCGGTCCTGCCCGAGCACCCGCAGCGCCTCGAAGCTGCCCAGGTGCGCGCCGACGAGGAAGGCGCCCCGGCCCTGCGCCAGCGCGCGCTCGAAATGCTCGGTGCCGCTCAGGTGGAAGTCGAACAGGTCGAAACGGCCCTGCAGCAGGTAGACGCGATCGAGGATGGTGCTGGCGAAGTGGTGCACGTGGCGGTAGCGCTCGCGCCAATGCGGCGCCCGGCCCAGCACGCGGCGCAGGTAGTCGGCCGATGCGCGCGTGGTCACGCCGCCGAACAGCAGGAAATAAAGGGCGATCGGCGGCAGCAGCAAGCGCGCCACGCCGCGCCCGAGCGCCATGGCGATCCAGCGCATGGTGCGCAACACACGCGGGCTGCTGCGCT
>JABFWF010000190.1 GCA_013362405.1 Lysobacter sp.
CTTGCGCACCGCCGGCACCGGGCCGATGCCCATGATCCGTGGGGCGACGCCGGCGCTGGCCATGCCCAGCACCCGCGCGCGCGGAGTCAGGCCGTGCTTCTCCACTGCCTCGGCGGAGGCCAGGACCAGCGCGGCGGCGCCGTCGTTGACCCCGGACGCGTTGCCGGCGGTGACGGTCTTCTCCGGCCCGTTGACCGGCTTGAGCCGGGCCAGCGCCTCCAGGGTGGTGTCGGGACGCGGATGCTCGTCGTGCTCGACCAGGGTGTCGCCCTTGCGCCCGCGAATCGTCACCGGGACGATTTCCTCGGCGAAGTAACCGGCCTCCTGCGCCCTGCCGGCGCGCTGCTGGCTGCGCAGGGCGAAGGCATCCTGGTCGGCACGCGACACGCGATAGTCGTCGGCGACGTTGTCGGCGGTCTGCGGCATCGGGTCGATGCCGTACTGCTCCTTCATCAGCGGATTGACGAAGCGCCAGCCGATGGTGGTGTCCTCGATCTTCTGGCCGCGCCCGAAGGCGCTATCGGCCTTGCCCATCACGTACGGCGCGCGCGACATCGACTCGACGCCGCCGGCGATGGCCAGCTCCATCTCGCCGCAGGCGATGGCGCGGAACGCCGTGCCGATGGCGTCCATCCCCGAGGCGCAGAGGCGGTTGAGGGTGACGCCGGGCACGCTCTCCGGCAAACCGGCCAGCAGCAGCGCCATGCGCGCCACGTTACGGTTGTCCTCGCCGGCCTGGTTGGCGCAGCCGAGGAACACCTCGTCCAACGCCGACCAGTCGACCCCCGGGTTGCGCTCGACCAGGGCCTTCAGCGGCACCGCCGCGAGGTCGTCGGCGCGCACCGCGGAAAGACTGCCGCCGAAACGGCCGATCGGCGTGCGCACGGCATCGCAGATGAATACCTCGCGGCTCATTCGTCGCTCCCCTTCTGTCCATGGGCGGCCGCGGTGCGCGCCTCGAGGTCGCGCAGCGCGGCGAGTTCGACCTCGCTCGGCGCGGGCGTCTCGGCGACCCGCTCGGCGAAGCGGATCGCCCAGCCGGTGGCCTCGACCACCTGCTCGCGGGTCACGCCCGGATGCAGCGAAGTGACCACGAACTCGTTGCTGCCGGCTTCCGGCTCCATGATGCACAGGTCGGTGATGATCGCCACCGGCCCCTTGCCCGGCAGGCCCAGGCGCTGGCGCGAGTCGCCGCCCTCGCCATGGCCGACCGAGGTGACGAAGGCCAGCTTGTCGACGAAGGTGCGGTGCGATTGCTTGAGGATGATCAGCACTTCCTTGGCGCTGCCGGCGATTTCCGGCGCGCCGCCGGCTCCCGGCAGGCGCACCTTGGGCTGGCGGTAGTCGCCGATCACGGTGGTGTTGATGTTGCCGAAGCGGTCGACCTGGGCCGCGCCGAGGAAGCCGACGTCGATCCGTCCGCCCTGCAGCCAGTAGCGGAAGATCTCGCCGGTGGGGACCACGGTATCGGCGGTCTCGGCCAACTCGCCGTCGCCGATGGACAGCGGCAGGACGCTGGGCTTGGCGCCGATCGGCCCGGACTCGTAGATCAGCACGACGTCCGGCGAGGAAGTCAGGCGCGCCAGGTTGGCGGCCTTCGACGGCAGGCCGATGCCGACGAAGCACACCGCGCCGTTGTGCAGGCGGCGGGCGGCGGCCACGGTCATCATCTCGTTGGTGCTGTAGCTGCTCATCGCTTGCCCTCCGCGAGCTTGGCCTGGAAGGCGCCGAAATCCTCGGTCCCCCGGATGTATTCGTCGATCCACGCGGTGAAGCTTTCGCGGTCGCGGGCGATCGGGTCCCAGTCCTGGTAGAAGCGGTTGTCGCGCTCGTAGTAGCCGTGGGCATAGGACGGATGCGCGCCGCCGGGCACCAGGCACACGGCGCTGAGCGCCCAGCTCGGCAGGACGCAGGCGTTCATCGGGGCGTCCAGTTCGTCGACGATCTCCTCGACGGTGACGATGCAGCGCTTCGCCGCCAGGGCCGCTTCCTTCTGCACGCCGAGGATGCCCCAGAGCAGCACGTTGCCCTTGCGGTCGGCCTTC
>JABFWF010000027.1 GCA_013362405.1 Lysobacter sp.
GCGGCAGCTTGCCGAGGATGCGCTTCATCGCCGGCAGGAAGCCCATGTCGAGCATGCGGTCGGCTTCGTCCAGCACCAGCAGTTCGATGGAATCGAGCTTGACGGTGCCGCGGTCGAGGTGGTCGATCAGGCGGCCCGGCGTGGCGACGAGCACGTCGACGCCGCGGCGGAACATCTCGACCTGCGGGCCCATGCCGGCGCCGCCGAAGATCGCGCTGATGTTCATGCGCAGGTGCTTGGCGAAGCCGCGCAGGTTGTCGTTGACCTGCACCGCCAGCTCACGCGTGGGCACCAGCACCAGCGCGCGCGGGCGACGGAAGCCGTTCGGCGCGGTCTGCTTGGACAGGCGATGCAGCAGCGGCAGGCCGAACGCGGCCGTCTTGCCGGTGCCGGTCTGGGCGCCGCCCAGCAGGTCGTGGCCGGCGAGCGCGAGCGGGATCGCCTGGGCCTGGATGGGGGTCGGGGTGGTGTAGTTCTGCTCTGCGAGGGCGCGCAGCAGCGCGGGCGAAAGCCCGATCGTCTCGAACGTCATGCGGGTGTTGCTCCTTGTCGCGCGCCATCGCGTCGCACCGCCGTGAACAACGGCGGCGACGAAGTTACGTCGCGTGATGGCCCCGGCGTTCCCTGAACCGCGCCGGCGGCGATCTGATTGGACGGCGTCCGGACGATCCGGGCCGTGTCTGCGCTACGAAAGACGTGCGGGATAGAAGCCGTTTGCTCGGACCGCGATCGCGGTCCACGGCGGGCATACCTGGGAAACGTACCCTTGCGGGGAGGCAGCCGTGCGCTGAACAGGGCGGACTCTACGCGAAAGCGCCCGGTCTTGCCACCCGTGTAGGCTTCATGGGCCGGTACGGTTCACATGGTTTGGGGAAACAGATGGCGGATGTGGCATCGATCGATCTGGTGAAGGTGGTTGCGCTGCTCGGCGTGACGGTGGTCGCCGTGCCCGTGTTCAGGCGGCTGGGCCTGGGCTCGGTGCTGGGATACCTCGCCGCGGGACTGGTGATCGGCCCGTTCGGCCTGGGCTGGTTCTCCGATCCGCAGGCGATCCTGCATGTCGCCGAGCTGGGCGTGGTGATGTTCCTGTTCGTCATCGGCCTGGAAATGCGGCCGTCGCACCTGTGGAGCCTGCGGCGCCAGATTTTCGGGCTGGGCACGCTGCAGATCGCCGCCTGCACCGCCGCGCTCACGGGTGTCGGACTGCTGTTCGGCTACGAGCCGGTCGTCGCGTTCATCGGCGCGATGGGCTTCGTGCTGACCTCCACCGCGATCGTCATGCAGTTGCTGGCCGAACGCGGCGACATCGCCCTGCCCCACGGCCAGAAGATCGTGTCGGTACTGCTGTTCGAGGATCTTCTGATCGTGCCGCTGCTGGTGCTGGTGGCGCTGCTGGCACCGGGCGAGCCCAGCAGCGATGCCTCGCGCTGGACGTCGATCGGCATCGCCACCGGCGTGCTGCTCGCGTTGCTGGCCGCCGGCATCTGGCTTCTCAATCCGCTGTTCCGCCTGCTCGCCGCGGCGCGCGCGCGCGAGGTGATGACCGCCGCCGCGCTGCTGGTCGTGCTCGGTTCGGCGCTGTTGATGCAGCTGGGCGGATTGTCGATGGCGATGGGCGCGTTCCTCGCCGGCGTGCTGCTGTCCGAATCGACCTTCAGACACCAGCTGGAAGCCGACGTCGAGCCCTTCCGCGGCCTGCTGCTCGGCCTGTTTTTCCTCGGCGTGGGCATGGCGCTGGATCTGTCGGTGGTGCGCGAGAACTGGATGCCTATCCTCGGCGCGGTGCTCGCGATGATGCTCGTCAAGGCGCTGTGCATCTACGCCGTCGCGCGCCTGATGGATTCCAGCCATCACGAAGCGCTCGACCGCGCCACGCTGATGGCGCAGGGCGGCGAGTTCGCCTTCGTGCTGTATTCCACCGCGGCCGCGAGCGGCGTGATTGCGGCGTCGCAGAACGCCAACCTCACCGCGATCGTCGTGCTGTCGATGGCGCTGACGCCGCTGGTCGTACTCGCGGGGCGCCC
>JABFWF010000026.1 GCA_013362405.1 Lysobacter sp.
GATGTTGTGCGGAAACAGCGGCCGCCTTCGCGCGCGCCAGGCGCAGGGCGAGGGTGGTCGGGGTCTCGCCGGGCTGCGGGGTCTCGTCGACCTCGGGCCGCACGACGTCGAAGGGCAGGCGCAGGCGGCCGAGGAGCTCGCGCCGGTAGGGCGAGGTGGAGGCGAGGATCAGGCGCACGGCGTTCAGGTCTGCGGGGCGCGGGCGCGTTCGATGCGCTCGAGCTGGGTGTCGATGCGGGCGCGGGCCAGTTCGATGGATTCGCGCACCTTGGCCAGTTCGTCGAGCGAGGCCGAGCCCTGGTGCTGCTGCAGCCACAGCCGCTGGCGGAGCATTTCCTTCATCGCCTCCTGCACCGGGTTGTCCTCGTCGCCGGCCACCGCCTCGATCTCGGCGCGGGCCGTGCGCAGGCGGGCCTCGAGGGCGTCGGCGGCGTCGAGCAGGTCGGAAACCGCGCGCTGGCGCCGGCCGCGGCGGGCCTGTCGCTTGGAGAGGAAGAGGGCGGCCGCCGTGATGATCGCGGCGAGGAGCAGCAGGGTCGTGGTGGTCACGCAGGGTCCGGGCGATGATTTTCACATCCAGTCTGCCGGTCCATTCCCTGTCGGATCAAGCAGTTCAAACGTCCGCCGGTTTGACACGCACCGGCCCCGTGCCTAACAATTCCCGGCTTATGTCCGCCGAATCGCCCGTCACTGCGGCCGGTCACCAGCGAGGGCTTCCGGAACAGCTGGATGCCTGGCGCATGGTCGCGGCGCAACGCGTCTTCGAAGGCGCGTTGCCGCTGGCCAGCATGGACCGGTTGAAGGGCGCCCTGGTGGACACGGAAGGCAGCGCGCAGGTCACGGCCGAATTCGGCACGGACATGTTGCGCATCCCCTTCGTCGAGCTGCGCATCGACGCGAAGCTGCCGCTGGAATGCCAGCGCAGCCTGCAACGGTTCGCGCTGCCGGTGAAGATCGTGCAACGGCTCGGTCTGATCCGCGACGAGGAAGGGGAAAACGCATTGCCCGAAGGCTACGAGGCGCTGCTGGTCGGCGACGATGGCCTGCTGCGGCTCGCGGAGCTGGTCGAGGACGAACTCATCCTCGCCGTGCCCGTGGTCCCCGTGGCGCCGGGCACCGATGCAGTCGAGCGCGACTGGGCCGCATCGGAAGAGGAAGTGCAGCGCGCAAGCCCGTTCGCCGCGCTCGGCGCGCTGAAGGACAAACCGAAGCCCTGACACCGGGTTTCGACAATTTCAAAGTTTTCATCGGAGCAAGACCATGGCTGTCCAGAAGTCCCGTGTTTCCCCGTCCAAGCGCGGCATGCGCCGCTCGCACGACGCGCTGACCGCCAAGCAGCTGTCGACCGACCCGACCACGGGCGAAACGCACCTGCGTCACCACGTGACGGCCGACGGTTACTACCGCGGCAAGAAGGTCGTTCCCTCGAAGAACAAGATCGTCGAAGAGTGACGATCGCGCGCCGGCGCGCATCCGCGTTCGCCGGCGCTTGTCAGGTTCGCATCAGGGCAGGGGCATGACCCAGCAAGTGTTCGCGCGCATCGCCGGCACCGGCAGCTATTTGCCGGAAAAGGTCCTCACCAACGACGACCTGGCGAAGATCGTCGACACCAGCGATGAGTGGATCGCCTCGCGTACCGGCATCCGCGAACGCCACGTGGCCGCCGACGGCGAGACCACGGGCGACCTGGCCTACCACGCCGCCGTTCGCGCGCTCGAAGCCGCGGGCGTCGATGCGAAGGACCTCGACCTCATCGTGCTCGGCACGACGACGCCGGACCTCGTGTTCCCCTCGACCGCGTGCCTCGTGCAGCACCGCCTCGGTGCGCACGGCTGCCCCGCGTTCGACGTCAACGCCGCCTGCTCGGGCTTCGTCTACGCGCTCACCGTCGCCGACAAGTTCATCCGCTCCGGCGCGGCGAAGACCGCGTTGGTGATCGGTTCGGAAACGCTCACGCGCATGGTCGACTGGAGCGATCGCACCACCGCCGTGCTGTTCGGCGACGGCGCGGGCGCGGTCGT
>JABFWF010000155.1 GCA_013362405.1 Lysobacter sp.
TGGCCGGTCACCAGACCGGCGCCGATCCAGCCGAGCAGGCCTGAACCAATGACGATGGCGACGGCGTTGATCAGGTCGAAACCGTGCAGCGCGAACTGGCTGCCATAGCTTTGCGCCAGCGCGGCGAGCGGCTCGCGCAGCGCGTGGTCGGCAGCGGTGAGCAGGCCCAGCGCGAGCAGGCCCGCGACCAGCCCGTAGCTCAGGCCCAGATAAAGGAACGGGCGACGGATGAAGCCGTCGGTGGCCCCCAACTGCTGGAGCACGGCGATTTCGTCGCGACGGGACTGGATATCCAGCCGCACCGTATTGCCGACGACCAGCAGCGCGCCCAGGCCAAGCAGCGCCGCCAGCACCCATGCCAGGCGAACGCCGAAGCGCAGCCACTGGTCCAGGCGCTGGCGCCATGCGGCGTCGTGCTGGACGACATCGACATCGGGCAGGGTGCGCAGCGAATCGGCGAGCAGGGTTTCGTCGCCCTTCGGCGTCACGATCAGCACGCTCGGCAGCGGATTGCCTTCCACTGCGCTGATCGCCTCGCCCAGACCGCTGCTGCGGCGCAGTTCGTCCATGCCCTGCTCGGGCGTGCGCAGCTCCAGCGTGGCGATGTCGCCGCGGCCGCGCAGTTGTTCGGCCAGCGTGCGGGCGCGATCGACCGTGACCTGCGGCTTGAGGAACAGGCTGATCTGGCGCGACTGTTCGACCGTGCCGGTGAAGCGTTCCACATTGCCCAGCGCCGCCCACAACCCGAGCGGCAGCGTGATCGCCACGGCCATCACGCCGATGGTCAGCGCGGTCGCCCACGGCTTGCGCAGCATGCGGCCGACGCTGGCGACGAGGCTGTAGACGTGGTGGTCGAACCACGTGCCCAGGCGCGAGTTCGGACGCGCCGGGCGGGTCGATGCGTTGGCGGTCGGCGCGCTCACTGGGCGAGGTCCTGCGGCGAGATGTCGTCGACCAGGCGACCGTGGTTCAGCACCAGCACGCGCTTCTTCATGCGTTTGACCAGCGCCAGGTCGTGGCTGGCGACAAGCACGCTCGTGCCGAGCTCAGGCAGGGATTCGAACAGCGCCATGATCTCGGCCGACAGCGTGGGATCGAGGTTGCCGGTGGGTTCGTCGGCGACCAGCAGGCGCGGCTCGCCCACGATCGCACGCGCGATGCCCACGCGCTGCTGCTCGCCGGCCGACAGTTGCGACGGCAGGGCGGTGGCGCGGGCGCCCAGCGACACCTTGTCGAGGACGGCGCGTACGCGCTTGCCGATATCGCCGCGACGCATGCCGCGCAGGATCAGCGGCAGCGCGACGTTGTCGGCGACACTTCTATCCCCGAGCAGGCGATGGTCCTGGAAGACGACGCCGACGTCGCGCCGGTGCAGCGCGATGCGACGGCCGCGCACCTTCAGCAGGTTGCGGTCGCCGAAGACGACGGCGCCGCGGCTGGGGCGTTCGGAAAGATGGATGAGCTTGAGCAGCGTGCTCTTGCCCGCGCCGGAATGGCCGGTGACGAACAGCATTTCGCCCTGCGCGACTTCGAAGCTCACTTCGCTCAACGCGTCGTGGCCGCCGTCGTACCGCTTGCTGACGTTGTCGAAGCGCAGGACGCTCATCGCTCACCGTGGACACACTCGTGCCGTCCAGTATCGGCGGCACGGGCGGCGCTGGCTAGGGCGAATCGGCCGCGAAGGCGCAAACCGCGACGCGGTTCGCGCGGCCGGCGCGGGGCTTCGCCCGGCGCCGGTGTGCGGCTCAGTGCTGGCTGCGCGGGGAACGCGAGATCAGCGACTTCAGGCCCCGGCCGATGCGGTGCAGCAGGCCGAGCTTGTCGCCGTCCTTCGCGGCCGCCTTGGCGACGACCTTCTGCGCGTGGACCTGGGTGGTCGACTTCGGCCCGTTCTGCGCGGGTGCGGCCGCCTGCGTGGCGGCGTCGTCGATGCGACGACCACCGCGACGGCGACGACGCTTGCGCGGCGCGCGTTCGGCGTCCGGGGTCGGGATGGCCGACGGATCGACGGCAGCGACT
>JABFWF010000104.1 GCA_013362405.1 Lysobacter sp.
AAGGTGGAAGGCGCCGCCGCGGGAAATGCCGCGTCCAGCGACTGCAGCGCGAACTGCGCCGCCTGCTTCACGTGGCGGCCCCAGTCCGCCTCGGGATTGTCCTTCGAATGCGCGTGCTTGAAGGCGACGCCCGACGTCGCGGTCGTTGCCGGATCAAAGGCGAGCCCATCGCCACGCGCAGCAATCGTGCCGTCCGCACGCACGCCCTGCCCTGCATCGAGATCGAAGTAGTCGGTGCCCGCGCCCTTGTCGGTGTAGGCGACGGCGCAGCCTTTCGGGAGCCCCCACGCGCCCGCGACGGCGATCGAGCCGTAGATGCCGCGCGACCCCGACGAAGCGGTGACGACGACACAGCGCTTGCCCGCATCGAACGCATCGGGCACCTGCACCAGCACGCGGTGCGGCTGGCTCGCGCCGGCCACCGTGGCGAAGGCGCTGAATTCGCGCCCCGGGATCGGCGCGATCTTCCCGTACAGCTCGCCATAGCCGCCGCCCGGCGCGAGATCGGCGATGCCGCGCCAGTTGCTCCAGAGCGCGCGGCGGCGCAGTTCGACGGGCGTGGGATGTCCGGCATCGGCGAAGGCCGGCGGCGTTGCCGCGCGCAGTCCGGCAAGGCCGAGACCCCCGCTGAGCAGGTCGTCGTCGCCGCGGTGATCGGTCGTGCGCGGTTGCGAGAACACCGGTGCGGCCTCCTTCGCGGAGCGCGGTTGGGTGGCGCACGCGGCCAGCGCGAGCGCGGCCCCGGCGACGGCGATGCGGACGGGTGTCAGGTTCATGCGGCGAGCCTAGCAATCCCATCCGCGTCGCCCATCGTACTTTCGTACCACCGCCGCGCCGGACGCGCGGCTGCTTGCTAGGCTTGGCCGATGCCGAGCCTGCTTGTCGCCGACGACCACCCGCTGTTCCGCGCCGCCCTTCGTCAGGCGGCGATGGAGGCCGTTGCCGATGCCGACATCCGCGAAGCCGGCAGCCTCGACGCCGTGCTCGCCGCGCTGGAAGCCGACGCCGGCATCGACCTGGTCCTGCTCGACCTGCACATGCCCGGCAATCACGGGCTGGCGGGGCTGGCGGCGATCCGCGCGCAATACCCGGGCGTCGCGGTGGTCGTGGTGTCGGCGAACGCCGATCCGCGCGTGGGGCGCCGCGCGCTCGACCACGGCGCGGCGGGTTACCTACCCAAGAGCGCCGGGCTGGACGAACTGCGCGATGCGATCCGCGCCGTGCTCGCGTGCGAGCAGTGGCTGCCCGGTTCGCTGCGTGCGGCCGTGGCGCGCACGCAGAGCGACAGCAGCGACGCCGACCTCGCCGCGCGACTGGCCAGCCTGTCGCCGCAACAGTTCCGCGTGCTGACGCTGGTGGCCGAAGGCCTGCTCAACAAGCAGATCGCCGATCGCCTCGACGTGCAGGAACGCACGGTCAAGGCGCACCTGTCGGCGATATTCGAACGCCTGCGCGTGCGCAATCGCACGCAGGCGAGCGTGGTGCTGCGCGAACTCGAACTGGCCGACCCGGCGCGACAGCTCGCGTCATAGCGTCACCGGTCAGGCGCCGTTCCCGCCATTGCGACCGTTGCCGCCTGCGTCGCGGCCATCGCGCGCGGCGCGGTTGCTGCCGCTCGCCTCGCCGCCCTTGCGACCGATGGCCGACATGTGTTCGCGGTCGCGGCTGACCGCTTCGCCGCCCTTGCGCCCGGCGATGCGCGCTTCGTCCGAACTGAATTCATGCGCGCGTCCGCTCTCGTGCGCCGCCCTACCGCCCTTGCTGGCGATCTCGCGCTGGCGGCCGGCGTCCATCGATGCGAAACCGCGCTCGCTCTTGCCCTGTCGGTTTACCTGTGCGTGGTCGTTGGCCATGGTTGCGTCCTCTCGTGTGGGGTGGGCGCAGGCCCCGGAACCCGCCTGCATCGAGGAAAGGCGCAATTTCCATGCCATGACGCGCAAGCGGCCAATTGCGCCGCGCGGCTCGAGGCCGGATGAAATTGCTTCAGGGAACAAGGCTGATGCGTGCGGCATG
>JABFWF010000212.1 GCA_013362405.1 Lysobacter sp.
GGTGAAGAAAGTCCGCGTCTCGCTCGCGCTGCAGCCGATCGCGACCGCGCTGTTCGCCGATTCGCCGTTCACCGAAGGCAGGCCGAACGGCTACCTCAGCTACCGCTCGCACATCTGGACCGACACCGATCCGGACCGCACCGGCATGCTCGATTTCGTGTTCGAGGACGGCTTCGGTTTCGAGCGCTATGTCGACTACCTGCTCGACGTGCCGATGTACTTCAGCTACCGCGACGGCGAATACGTCGACCTGTCCGGGAAGTCGTTCCGCGATTTCATGGCGGGCAGGCTCGATGCGTTGCCGGGCGCGCTGCCGACCCTGCGCGACTGGTCGGACCACATGACCACCGCGTTCCCGGAAGTGCGGTTGAAGAAATACCTCGAGATGCGCGGCGCCGATGGCGGCCCATGGAACCGCCTGTGCGCGCTGCCGGCCTTCTGGGTCGGCCTGCTGTACGACGACGCCGCGCTCGACGCCGCGTGGGACCTGGTCAAGGACTTCACGATGGAAGAGCGCAACGCGCTGCGCGACGGCGTGCCGAAGCACGCGCTCAAGCTGCCGGCTCGTATCGGCAAAGGCCGCGGCGGCAGCGTGCGCGACCTTGCGCTCGAAGCGTTGAAGATCTCCGCGCATGGCCTGCAGCGCCGCGCGCGGCGCAACCGCCATGGCGCCGACGAGAGCATCTTCCTCACGCCGCTGATCGACATCGCCGAGGCGAACGAGACGCCCGCCGAACGCAAGCTCGCGCTCTTCCATGGGCCATGGAACGGCAGCGTCGACCCGGTATTCCGCGAGTACGCGTACTGACGGAACCGCGTCCCGGTCCGTGCGCCTGCTCTGTCTTCGAGCCGTCGTTCGAAAAAGCCCTTGGCGGACGCTCCGGCCATCCAGCGTCCTTGCGGGGCCAGCACCGGCATCCAGCGTGTCCGCTTGCCGTCGCCCGCGCCTTACCTGCCGCCCCTGGGCCTGCGCTAGGCTCCGCCGGACGCCCGTGCCGCGGGCGAGGGAGGGGATGCCATGCGCAAGTGGGGAATCGCGTTCGCAGGACTGGCCCTGGCCGCGCTCATGCCGGCGACGGCGCAGGTACGGATGCTGCAGGTGCCGGCGGCGCGCCAGGCCGCGCCATCGCCGGCCGCCGATATCGACTTCCAGGCGCAGTACCGGCAGGAAGTCGAGAAGAACAAGGCGCTGCACGCGGAGAACGCGTCGCTGAAATCGCAGCTCGACGCCTACGCCAGCCGTACCGGCAGCCACGTCACCGCCTACTGCGAGACGCCGACCCTCAGCCGCAACACCGCCGGCGCCAGCAACGACTGCAGCCACAACGGCTTCGGCTGCGAGCCGGTCAGCGGCCTGTGTCGCACCGCCGCGCATTCCAGCGACGAATGCGCGCCCGGCTACGTGTATTGCGCGACCCGCAACGACTGCGTCGATCCGAACGCGCCGGGCTCCTGCGGGTGAGGTCCGCTCCGGCTTCCTGCCAAGCCGCTCAGGCGGCCGGCAGGAAGTCGGTGTACGCGAATCGCCCGTCGCGCAGCACGGTCTCGCCCTGCACGATGGCGAGCGGGCCGCCGAACATCGGTCCGTCCACGACCAGCGTGTGGAACTCGCCGCGCTCGCCGCAGGGGTCGATGCCCGCGGGCAGCGTGTCCAGCAGCGACGCATCGAAGCGGCGGCCCGCGAAGCGCGCGTCGAGCTGCGTCGTGTCGATGCAACAGAGCCGCGCATCCAGTCCGCCCGCAAGCATGTCGCGCGCCAGCCGCGCGGTGTCGCTGCCGAACAACGGGTAGTGCGGCGCCCACCCGGACCGCGCGCACAACGCATCGCGATAGGCCTTGATGTCCGCGAGGAAGAGGTCGCCGAAGGCGACGTCGCGCACGCCGGGATGCAGGGCCTGCGCACGCGCCAGGCCGTCGGCGAAGACCGCCTCGTAGGTGGCGTTGTCCGCGCGCTGCGGCATCCGCGCTTCGATGACGGGCAGCCCGGCCGCGCGCGCCTGCGCGTGCAGCAACGACACGCGGATGCCCTGCATCGCGATGCGCTCGTAGCCGTCGGTAACGGTGGTCAGCAGCGCGACGACCTCGACATCGGCGCGCTGGCGCAGCGCATGCAGCGTCCACGCGGCATCCTTGCCGCCGCTCCAGGACAACACGATGGGCGTCGCGCTCGCTCGGTTCGGGCTCATCGCGGCAGCATAGCCGCGATCGCATCGGTGCTCAGGCTGCCCTGACGTCCTTCAGCTGCCAGCCGTCGCCCGCCAGCAGGCGCAGGCGGTGGCGCAGGATGCTGCCGGGCAGCGACGTCGTGGCGATCAGGTCGATGTGCAGGTCGTGCTGTTCGCCGCGCACGTCGGCGGCGGGGTCGGTGGCGCCGAGCGCCGGGTCGACCGCGTCGGGGTCGTCCTGCCGCGCGCGCCATCGTTCGAACAGCGCGTCGGTGCGCAGCGCCTGCTGCAGTTCCACCGCAAGGCCTTCCGCGCCCTGCGAGCGGAAGGCCAGCGCGGGATCGCCGCCGCGCGCACGGGCAGGATCGGCCAGGCTGAGGTAATAGCGGGTCGGCATGCGGGAAGGTTCTCGCGACGGGACCCGGACTCTAGCGCCGTCGCGTGGGCACGGCGTCATCGTTGCCGCCTTCCGCCCAAGGCATTCCGGCCCGGCGGGGACGGCGCCGAAGTGCCGGCGCCATCCCGTCCAACGTCGTCCTAGCGCGCGCCTTCGGGGTACGCGCGCGGCATGCCGCTGTCGGCGCGCAGGTAACGATCGCGCAGTTCGGTCTGGCGCGAGCGCATCGGGATCGCGTTGCCGCCGAGCCACACCTGCCGCGCCACCGTGCTCACCTCCAGCGGATCACCGCTCCACAGCACGAGGTCGGCGCGCTTGCCGGGCGCGATCGTGCCGAGCTGGTCGGCGACGCCGAGCGTCTCCGCCGGCACGCGGGTGAGCCCAGCGAGGCCGTCGTCCCACGGCAGGCCGTTGGCGACCGCGTTGCCGGCCATCTGCCGCAGCTTGCGCGCGTTGTGCGAGGACATGTCGCCGAAGGCGAAACTGACCTCGACGCCGGCGGCATGCAGGCGCGCCGCGTTTTCCAGCGTGGCGCCGACCTGGTCGAAATCGGCCGGCAGGTCGTCCAGCGGATCGACGAACACCGGCACGTGCGCGGCGGCGATCAGCGGGGCGACGCGCCAGGCCTCGACGCCGCCGGCGATGGCCACGCGCACGTGGCGCTTGTCGGCCCAGCGCAGCAGCTGGCGGATGTCGGCCGCGCGGTTGACGTGCACCAGCACGCGACCGCCGCCGCCGAAGTACTTCGCCAGCGTCGCGCGTCCGGCCGGCGTGAGCAGCGCCATCTTCGAATCGGGCTTGATCTTCCCGTGCACTTCGTCGATCAGCTGGTCGAGCAGCATCCACTGCGCGGCGCGCGAGTCGCCGCTGAGGTTGGCGGAGGCGCTGCCGAGGTCGACGAACAGCACGCGCGGGCCGATCGGATCGGCGCTGCCGTCCAGCCGCACCACGCCGCCCTGGCCTCCGATGATCGAACCGCCCACCGTCGGTTCGGCGCCGAGCACGGTCCAGCCGATGCCCTCGATGCGCGCCACCGGCACCAGCACCGAATCGGGGTTGTACGCCAGCGTCACGTCGAATTCGGGCCGCACCGACATGTGCCGGCTGCCGGCGCCCTCGCCGAGGGCGAGCGACGCGTCGACGGTGCTCTTCTCGCCGGACACTTCCTCCAGGCCGATGTCGGTGATGCCGCCGAACAGCGTCGGCGTCAGCGGCGCGCCATTGGCCTCGACGATCTGCGCATCGCCGGCCGCCAGGTGCGGGCCGACCGCGGCGATGCGGCCGTCGCGCACCAGCACGTCCGCATGCTGCAGCGTGCCGCGCGCGGTGGCGGTGTGGACGGTGGCATCGCGGATCAGCAGGTCCTGCGCGGACGCGGTGAAGCTGCATGCGACGAGCAGCGCCGCGGCAAGCGCATTGCGCACGAACGCACTGCTGGAAACGGCGCGGCTCATCGCACACCTCCCGCCATCGCCGCCGGTTGCCCCAGCATGAAGTCCGACTTCGGCTGGTAGCGTGGATCGTTGCGGTCGTAGACCCGCGCGCCGTCCACGTACACCTGCTCGGCGTGCGCGTACACGCTGAACGGCGTGCCGTTCCACACCACCACGTCGCCCGACTTCCCGGCCTCGAGCGTGCCGGTCTTGTCCAGCACGCCGAGCGCCTTGGCGGGGTTCTTCGTGATCCATTCGATCGCGTGCTCCGGCGTGATCGCGATTCCCGCCAGCTGCGCGTGGGCGATCACCTTCTCCGCCTCCTGGTTGAGGCGCTGGATGCCTTCCTCCGAGTCCGATTGCTCGATCGCGCAGCTGTTGCGCGGCCGGTCGACCAGCGCGATGTTCTCCTGGATGCCGTCGAAGGCCTCCATCTTGAAGCCCCACCAGTCGGCCCACATCGCCGCGCACACGTTCTCGGCCGCCAGGCGGTCGGCGATCTTGTAGGCCTCGACGGCGTGGTGGAAGGCGGAGACGTGGAAGCCGAACTCCTTCGCGAGGTCGAGCATCGTCGCCATCTCGTCCGCGCGGTAGCAGTGGATGTGCACGAGGATGTCGCCGTGGATCGCGCCGGCGAGCGTGTCGAGCTTCAGGTCGCGCTTGCCGCCGGTGTCGGCGTCGCTGTCGGCCTTGGGCGTCTCGCCGTTCTGCCACCAGTGCTTCTTCTTCGGCGCGTTGTCCGGCGCCTTGCCGTTCTTCCTGAGGTATTCGGCCGCGTCGATGAAGGCCGCGCGGTAGCCGGCGACGTTGCCCATCTCGGTCGACGGCCCGCCCTTCTGGCCATACACGCGCTTGGGGTTCTCGCCGCAGGCGATCTTCAGGCCCCACGGCGCGCCCGGGAATTTCATGCCCTGGTAGGTGATCGACGGAACGTTCTTCAGCGTCACGCCGCGGCCGCCGATGAGGTTGGCCGAACCCGGCAGGATCTGCAGCGTGGTGATGCCGCCCGCGCGCGCGGTGTTGAAGCCCGGGTCCTGCGGCCAGATCGAATGCTCGGCCCAGACGTTCGGCGTGGTCGGCGCGGTCGCCTCGTTGCCGTTGCTGAGCGCGCTCACGCCGGGGCTCGGATACACGCCGAGGTGCGAATGCACGTCGATCAGGCCAGGCGTGACCCACTTGCCGGTCGCATCCACCACCTGCGTGCCGGCCGGCGCCTGCAGGTGCTGGCCGACCGCGGCGACCTTGCCGTCGGCCAGCAGCACGTCGGCATCGTCCATGCGCACGCCGGTGCCGGTCAGCACCGTCGCGTGCTGCAGCAGCACCGGCTGCGACGCGATCGGCCGGTAGGTGCTGGGGTACGGATCGTCGGTGAAGTGTGGCCTGGTCGCGGCTTGCGCACCCGCGGCCAGCAGCGTCGCGGCAAGCGCGACGAGCGTCGGTCGTAGCATGAGGTTTCCCCGGTTCAGCGAACCTCGAACCCTAGACCGGCGCCGGTGCGCTGCCAACCCTGACGTTGGTCATGCCTGTGACCGGTTGCGCAGATCCCCCGCGCGTAATTCGCCGCGTGTGCGAGCGCCCGCTCAGTACTTGCCGATCGCCGGATCCGCGTCGGCCCACGCATCGATGCCGCCGACGATGTTGTAGACCTCGCCGAACCCCTGCTGGCGGAAGTGTTCCGCCGCCTGCGCGCTGCGGCCGCCGTGATGGCACAGGAAGGCGAGCGCGGTGTCCTTCGGCAGCGCCTCCAGCCGGGCGAGGCCGTCGCCGTCGAGCGTTTCGAAGCGCGTCTTCACCTGCGCGAACGCGCGCTCCTCCGGTGGTCGCACGTCCACCAGCGTGAGCGCACCGGCGGCGAGCTTGCCCGCCGCTTCCACCGGCGACAGTTCGCGCACCTTCGGCGGCGCGTTCGGGATGTCGATGATCAGGCCGCGGCCGCGCGCGTCGTCGACCCAGTCGACCGACAGGCCGTCCGCGCGTCGCGCGGACGCGAGGTCGAACTGCACGCGCAGGCCGTCGACGGTGGTGGCGATCGCCTGCGGATCGACCGGCGCGAGCTGCAGCCGTGCGTTCCAGCGCGCATCGATGCCGACCTGCAGGGCGTAGCCGTCGCCGGCGTTGCCGAGCGCTTCGTGCAGCATCGCCAGCGCGGCCGGCGTGATGGCGATCGCCGGTGGCGTGCGGTCCGGCGCCGACAGTCCGAGCGCCGCATGCAGCTCGCCCGCGTTGGCCATCTGCTCGACGATGTCGCTGCCGCCGACGAGATCGCCATCGATGTACAGCTGCGGGATCGTCGGCCAGTCGCCGTACTGCTTGATGCCTTCGCGGATTTCCGGATCGGCGAGCACGTCGACGTGCGCGTAGTCGATGCCGAGCGGCGCGAGCGCAGCGACCGCGCGTGCCGAGAAACCGCACTGCGGCGCATCGGGCGTGCCCTTCATGAACAGGACGACGCGGTGCTGGGCGAGCAGCGTGTCGATGCGGGCGCGCAGGACGGGATCGAGCGACATTGGCGGTATTCCGTGCGTGACGGCGCGCAGTGTACGCCGTGGCATGATGCGTGCATGTCCACCTGCCCGCCGCTGGAACGCCCGCCGCGTTATCCGCACGCCTGGCTGCCATGCCTGCTGGCCTCGCAGGTGCTGGGCGCGGCGGCCTGGTGGCAGTACGGCTGGACGGTCGGCCTGCCGGTGCTGGTCGCTTCGCACGCGGCGCTGTGCTGGGGCACGTTCAAGCCGCAGTCGCAGTTGTTCTGCCCGGTGCTGACGAAGCTGCCGACCAGCGCGCGCGCGGTGTGGCTGACCGTCGACGACGGTCCGTCCGACCAGACGCTGCCGATGCTCGACCTGCTCGACCGCCACGGTGCGAAGGCGACCTTCTTCGTGGTCGGCGAACGCGCCGCCGCGCGGCCCGACCTGGTGCGCGAGATCCTGCGTCGCGGCCACACCCTCGGCAACCACAGCGAAACCCATCCGGCGCGCTGGTTCTGGGCGTTGCCGCCGGCACGCATGCGCGCGCAGCTCGAGGGCACGCAGGCGATCCTGCAGGGGATCACCGGGCAGCGGCCGCGCTGGTTCCGCGCCGTGATCGGCATGTCGAACCCGTTCGTCGCCGCCGCGCTGTACCGCACCGGGCTCACCCGCGTGGCCTGGTGCGCGCGTGGCTTCGACGCGGTGGTCGCCGACCCGCAGCGCGTGGTCGGCATGGTCGAGCGCCACCTCGCGCCCGGCGCGATCGTGCTGATGCACGAAGGCGCGCCGCACGGCCGCAACCTCGAGGGCATGGCGCTGCTGCTGCAACGGCTGGAAGCGCTCGGCTACCGCACGCTGCTGCCGGAGGAGCTGGAAGGCACGCTCGCGCGCGCCACCCGCGAGGCGGCCTGACGCCTGCAGGAGCGGCTTGTAGCCGCGAGCCGTCGCGCCTGCATGGGCGTCGCGGCGGCTCGCGAAAAGCTCGCGGTTGCATGCCATTCCAAAAAAAGACGGCCCGTTCCCGGGTCCCGCGCGGCAGCGTCCCGTAAAATTGCGCGATGGATGTCTCGCACCTGCTCGACGCGCTCAATCCCGCCCAGCGCGAGGCGGTCACCGCGCCGCCCGGCCACCATCTCGTGCTCGCCGGCGCCGGCAGCGGCAAGACGCGCGTGCTCATCCACCGCATCGCCTGGCTCAACGAAGTGCACGGCGTGCCCGCGCACGGCATCTTCGCGGTCACCTTCACCAACAAGGCCGCGGCGGAGATGCGCGGCCGCGCCGAACAACTGCTGCGCAATGGCGCGCGCGGCATGTGGATCGGCACCTTCCACGGCCTCGCCCACCGCCTGCTGCGCCTGCACTGGCAGGAAGCGAAGCTGCCGGAAAGCTTCCAGGTGCTCGACGGCGACGACCAGCTGCGGCTGGTCAAGCGCGTGGTGCAGCAGCTCGAACTCGACGAGGCGCGCTTTCCGCCGAGGCAGATCGCCTGGTGGATCAATGCGCAGAAGGACGAGGGCCGTCGCCCGCAGCACCTGCAGCCCGGCAACGATCCGTGGCTGGACGCGATGCGCAAGGCCTACGCGCTCTACCAGGAGCGCTGCGACCGCGCCGGCCTGGTCGACTTCGCCGAGCTGCTGCTGCGCGCGCACGAGCTGCTGCGCGACAACGCCGCGCTGCTCGCCCACTATCGCCGCCGCTTCGGCGAGCTGCTGGTCGACGAGTTCCAGGACACCAACGCCATCCAGTACGCATTCGTGCGCGTGCTCGCCGGCGACAGCGGCCACGTGTTCGTGGTCGGCGACGACGACCAGGCGATCTACGGCTGGCGCGGCGCCAAGGTCGAGAACGTGCAGCGCTTCCTGCACGACTTCGCATCGCCGAACGGTGGCGCGACGACCCTGCGGCTGGAGCAGAACTACCGCTCCAGCGCCAACATCCTCGATGCCGCCAACGCGGTGATCGCGCACAACCCCGACCGGCTCGGCAAGCAGCTGTGGACGGACAGCGGCGAGGGCGAGGCCATCGATCTCTACGCCGCCTACAACGAGATCGACGAATCGCGCTTCGTGGTCGAACGGCTGCGCCAGTGGGTACGGGACGGCGGCGCCTTTGCCGACTGCGCGATCCTCTACCGCAGCAACGCCCAGTCGCGCGCGTTCGAAGAAGCGCTGCTCGCCGAGCAGATCCCCTACCGCGTCTATGGCGGCATGCGCTTCTTCGAGCGCGCCGAGATCAAGGACACGCTGGCCTACTTGCGCCTGGTCGCCAACCGCGACGACGACGCGGCCTTCGAGCGCGCGGTCAACACGCCCACCCGCGGCATCGGCGAGCGCACCCTCGACGAGGTGCGCCGGCGTGCGCGGATCGACGCGGTGTCGCTGTGGGAGGCGTCGATCCGGGTGGTGCGCGGCACCGAGCTCGCGGCGCGCGCGCGCAACGCGCTGATGGCCTTCCACGCCCTGGTCGACGCGCTCGGCGAGGAAGCCGCGACGATGCCGCTGCAGGAAAAGGTCGACCACGTGCTGGCGCGCTCGGGCCTGCGCACGCACTACGCCAACGAATCGCGCGGCCAGCTCGATTCGCGCACCGACAACCTCGACGAGCTCGTCTCGGTCGCCTCGCGCTTCGTCCAGCGCGACGACGACGAGGAGGCCGCGGCGCTGAGCGAGCTCGTCGCGTTCCTGTCCTATGCCTCGCTGGAGGCCGGCGAAGGCCAGGCGCAGGCCGGAGAGGACGGCGTGCAGCTGATGACGCTGCATTCGGCCAAGGGCCTGGAGTTTCCGCTGGTGTTCCTCGCCGGGCTGGAGGAGGGCCTGTTTCCGAGCATGAAGTCGAGCGAGGAGCTCGGGCGCCTGGAGGAAGAGCGGCGTCTCGCCTACGTCGGCATCACCCGCGCACGGCAGAAGCTGGTGCTCACCTACGCCGAGGCGCGGCGCATCCACGGCAGCGACATGTATGGCGTGCCTTCGCGCTTCCTGCGCGAGATCCCGGCGGCGCTGCTCAATGAAGTGCGCCCGCGCGTGCAGGTCTCGCGGCCGGCGTTCGCTTCGACATCGCGGCGCGACTTCGGCCATGCGGCGATCGAGACGCCGGCGATCCGCCTGGGCCAGAACGTGCAGCACCCGAGTTTCGGTCGCGGCGTGGTCACGGACTACGAAGGCAGCGGCGCGCACGCACGCGTGCAGGTCGCTTTCGACGAGACCGGCAGCAAGTGGCTGGTGCTGGCCTACGCCAACCTGCAGGTGGTGTGACGCGCCAGGCGAAACGGCGCCCGCAGGCGCCGTTCCGTGATCCCGGGAATGTCGATCCCGGTGATGTCGCCTCAGGCCATCGCCGGCACGCCGTCGCCGCCATCGGCCTTCGGGTCGTCGCCGTAGGCGTTGCTGCCGGATTCGCCTTCCGAGGCGTACCAGACGATCAGCACGATCACGCCGAGGATCGGCACCAGCGCGATCAGTTGCCACCAGCCGCTGCGGCCGGTGTCGTGAAGGCGACGCGTGCCTACGGCGATGCTCGGCAGCAGGATGAAGAGGTTGTACAGCAGGCCGAGCGTGCCGATGGCGCCGGCGCCGTGGCGCAATCCGAGCATGCCGTCGACGATGCCGAGGCCGAACCCGATCAGGACGTTGATCAGGAAGAACATCCAGTATTCCTTGCGGCGCGCGCGCCCGCTGAAGTTGACGTAGTTCTTCAGCACCTTCAGGTACCAATCCATCTGCGTTCCCCTTGGTCGAGCGGCTCCCCGCCGCACGCCGATGCTATGCCAGCCCCGCCAGCCGGTCACGCGGCCTGAACGGTCGCGCTCAGACGATCCGCGCTGGGCTCGCGAGGAGGCGGCACATGGCGACGAAGAAGGCGGCAAAGGCGGCGAAGACGGGATCGGGCGGCGCGCGCCGGCAGAGCGCGACCCGGCAGCGCGAGATCCAGCAGGAAGCGCAGGCACGCAATCGCGAGGATGAGCACCCGCAGGCGAAGAAGGCCGCGGCGAATCAGAACCCATCGAAGGGCGCCGCGTCGAAGTCCGGCGGCAAGGCGAAGAAGCAGCCGGTGCAGGCCGGTCCGCGTCGCCAGCCGGAGAACCCGCTGCCGCCGCAGCACCAGGCCAAGCCGGGCCACGAGCACGCGCTCGCCCCGCAACCGCGTTTCCTTGCACCGGATTACGAAGGCAGCGGCAAGCTGCAGGACATGGTGGCGCTGGTGACCGGAGGCGATTCCGGCATCGGCCGCGCGGTCGCGGTGCTGTTCGCGCGCGAGGGCGCCGACGTGGCGATCGTCTACCTCAGCGAGGATCGCGATGCGCAGGCCACCAAGGCGCACGTCGAACGCGAGGGCCGGCGTTGCATCGCCATCGGCGGCGACGTCAAGGATCCGCGGTTCTGCGAACAGGCGGTCGAACGCACGCTCGACGCCTTCGGGCGGCTCGACGTGCTGGTCAACAACGCCGCCTTCCAGCAGCACGGCAGGTCGCTCGAGGACATCACCGAGGAGCACCTGCAGGAAACCCTGCAGACCAACATCGGCGGCTACTTCCACATGGCGCGCGCGGCGCTGCCGTACATGACCGAAGGCGGCAGCATCATCAACACCGGCTCGGAAACCGGGCTGTTCGGCAGCAAGGAACTGCTCGACTATTCGGCGACGAAGGGCGCGATCCACGCCTTCACGAAATCGCTGGCGTCGAACCTGCTCGAGCGCGGCATCCGGGTGAACGCGGTGGCGCCGGGACCGGTGTGGACGCCGCTCAATCCGGCCGACCGCGAGTCGCCGAAGGTGTCGGAATTCGGCAAGGACAGCGACATGGGCCGGCCGGCGCAGCCGGAGGAGATCTCGCCCGCCTACGTGTTCCTTGCCGCGCCGGTGTGCGCCAGCTACGTCAACGGCGTGGTGCTGCCGGTGATGGGCGGCCCGCGCGGCTGAGACCACTGCGGTCGTGGTGGAAGGCCGCATCCGGGCCGTCGGGTCCCGGATGCGTTGCGCTGACCCGGGCTACGGCGGCTGCGGCCTTGTCCGGCGACGCGACGTTTGCTACCACCCGTAGATCTTGTAGTACACCGGCGACACGCCGTTGCGGTCGCGCGAGCTCTTGTCCAGCCGGCCGTCGCCGTTGGTGTCCATGAGGTAGTAGACGGGGCCGTTCTTCGGCTGCACGCGGACCATGCGCAGCTGGCCCTGCACGCGGTATTCGGAAACGACGTCGCCGTTGGCCTCGGTGTGCGAGGCCTCGACGGCGCCGGCGGGGACGGGCGGCGCCGTGTCCATGCTGGCGCAGGCGGCGAGCGCGAGGGCGGTGGCGAGCAGGACGGCCTGGCGCATGGCGGGCTCCGGTCGGGATGCGGGGACATTATGCGCACGCACGTGGACGGCCGCGTGCAGGAAGCCGTGCAGCGGCCGGGGCGTAGAATCGGCGGATGCCGAAACTGGTCCTGATCGACGGGTCGTCCTACCTCTATCGCGCCTTCCACGCGCTTCCACCGCTGACCAACAGCGCCGGCGAGCCGACGGGCGCGCTGTTCGGCGTGGTCAACATGCTGCGCGCGCACCTGAACGAGCAGCCGGACTGCGCGGCGTTCGTGGTCGATGCGCCGGGCAGGACCTTCCGCGACGACCTTTACGCCGCCTACAAGGCCAACCGCGCGCCGATGCCGGACGACCTGCGCGCGCAGATGCAGCCGATGTGCGACATCGTGCAGGCGCTCGGCTTCCCGATCCTGCGCATCGACGGCGTGGAAGCCGACGACGTGATCGGCACGCTGGCGCTGGAGGCTGCGCGCGAAGGCAGCGAAGTCATCATCTCCACCGGCGACAAGGACTTCGCCCAGCTGGTCGGCCGCCTCGACGGCGGCGGCAGCATCCGCCTGGTCAACACGATGAGCGGCAGCGTGCTCGATTCCGACGAGACGGTGCTCGCCAAGTTCGGCGTGCGCGCCAACCAGATCGTCGACATGCTCGCGCTGATGGGCGACGCGATCGACAACGTCGTCGGCGTGGAGAAATGCGGGCCGAAGACGGCGGCCAAATGGCTCGGCGAATACGGTTCGCTGGATGGCGTGGTCGCCAATGCCGCGAAGATCGGCGGCAAGATCGGCGAGAACCTGCGCGCGGCGCTGGAGCGGCTGCCGCTCAACCGCACGCTGGTCACGATCAAGACCGACGTCGAACTCGAGCTGCCGGCGCGCGCGCTCACGCTGCGTCCGCGCGATGCCGACGCGCTGCGCGTGCTGTATACCCGCTACGGCTTCAACCAGGCGTTGCGCGAGCTGGATGCAGCGGCCGGCAAGCCGGCGCCGGCGGGCGAGCGCAACATCAGTCTGCGTGGCACGGAGGCGGGCTGGGCGCGCGCCGGGGCGAAGGCCGAGGACGGCCTGGATCCCGCGCTCGCGGCGAAGGGCGAGTACGAGACGGTGCTCACCCGCGAGCAGCTCGAGGCATGGATCGCGCGTTTGCACGCTGCGGACGCCTTCGCCTTCGACACCGAAACCGATGCCCTGGACGCGCTGTGCGCCAACCTCGTCGGCATCAGCGTCGCCGTCGAACCGGGCGTCGCCGCCTACATCCCGTTCGGCCACGATGCGCCCGGCGCACCCGCGCAGCTGCCGCGCGACGACGTGCTGGAGGCGCTGCGTCCGTTGTTCGCCGACCCCGGCAAGCGCAAGATCGGCCATCACGGCAAGTACGACCTGCACGTGCTGCGCTGCCACGGCGTCGAGGTGAATGGCTACGCCGAGGACACGATGCTGCAGAGCTTCGTGTTCAACGCGGGCGCGAGCCGCCACGACATGGATTCGCTGGCGAAGCGCTATCTCGGCTACGACACCGTCCGCTACGAGGACGTGGCCGGCAAGGGTGCGAAGCAGATCCCGTTCTCGCAGGTGTCGCTGGAGGATGCGACGCGCTACGCCGCGGAAGACGCCGACGTTACCCTGCGCCTGCATGGCGCGCTGCGCCAGCGCGTCGCGGCCGAGCCCGGCCTGGAGCGCGTCTACCGCGAAATCGAGATGCCGCTGGTGCGCGTGCTCGAGCGCGTCGAGGCCAACGGCGTGCTGGTCGACGTCGCCGAGCTGCGCCGGCAGTCGGCCGACCTCGGCAGGCGCATGCTCGAGGCGCAGCAGAAGGCGACCGCGCTGGCGGGGCGCACGTTCAACCTCGACTCGCCCAAGCAGGTCTGCGCGCTGCTGTTCGAGGAGCTGAAGCTGCCGGCGCTGGTGAAGACGCCGACCGGACAGCCGAGCGCGAACGAGGAGGCGCTGGAGGCGATCGCCGAACTGCACGAGCTGCCGCGGGTGATCCTCGACTACCGCGGCCTCGCGAAGCTGCGCAGCACCTACACCGACAAGCTGCCGGAGATGGTCAACCCGCGTACCGGACGCGTGCACACCAGCTACCACCAGGCCGGTGCGGCGACCGGGCGGCTGTCGTCCAACGATCCGAACCTGCAGAACATCCCGATCCGCACCGAGGACGGACGCCGCATCCGCAAGGCCTTCGTCGCACCGGAAGGGCGGCGCATCGTCGCCGCCGACTATTCGCAGATCGAGCTGCGGATCATGGCGCACCTGTCCGAGGATCCGGCGCTGCTGCGCGCGTTCTCCTCGGGCGTGGACATCCATCGCGCGACCGCGGCCGAAGTGATGGGCAAGCCGCTGGACGCGGTCGAGCCGAACGAGCGGCGCGCGGCCAAGGCGATCAACTTCGGCCTGATGTACGGGATGAGCGCGTTCGGCCTGGCCAGGCAGCTCGGCATCTCGCGCGGCGAGGCGCAGGACTACATCGCGCTGTACTTCAGCCGCTATCCCGGCGTGCGCGACTTCATGGAGCGCACGCGGCAGCAGGCGCGCGAGCAGGGCTACGTGGAAACGGTGTTCGGCCGCCGCCTGTACCTGGAGAACATCGCCTCGCGCAACGCCGGCCTGCGCGCCGGCGCCGAGCGCGCCGCGATCAACGCGCCGATGCAGGGCACCGCGGCCGACATCATCAAGCGGGCGATGATCGACATCGACACGTGGCTGCAGCAACAGGCCGGACGGGCGCTGATGGTGTTGCAGGTGCACGACGAGCTGGTGTTCGAGGCCGAGGCGGGTTTCGTCGACACGCTGGTCGAGGAGGTGCGCCGGCGGATGGCGGCGGCGGCCGAATTGCGGGTGCCGCTGGTGGTCGACGCCGGGGTGGGGGCCGACTGGGACGAGGCACATTGACCTCGCCGGTGCGAAAGGGGTGAATCTTTCCTGAACCCTACGGTTTTTTAACGTCCTCCTTCACGAACCATCCATGCGCGGGATGGTCATATAGGCCGCGACAGATGCAAGGTCTGTCGCACGATCTCTCCCTCCCCTGGAGTGATCCCCGGAACGAACGACTCCTCCCCAAGTCCTCGTTCCCCAGCCCCGCAGGCCCACCCCCTGGCTTGCGGGGCTTTTTATTTGCCGCCTTTGGCGGCAAATAAAAACCCAAAGTTTGCGCGCGCAGCGCGCGCGTAAAACTTTGGGCCCCGGCTAGTGCTTCCGATCCCCTGCGCTACCGCGCGCCCCCTTACCAAGGGGGCTGGGCCCTCCAGAGGGTTGCGTGCCACCGGCGGCCCATTTCAGTAGGAGCGGCTTGTAGCCGCGTGCTCTTGCCCGCCGCCGCGGGCGTCGCCGGGCTTCCCAAGACGCGCCGCGCATGGCTTGATGCCGCATCCGTTCCGGGGGCATCGCATGTCGGACCTGTTCGTGCTGTCGGCGCCCTGGTGGCATTTCGTGCTGCGTGCCGTGGCGATCTACGCCATGGTGATGCTGCTGGTGCGGGTGTCCGGCAAGCGTGCGGTCGGCCAGTTCACGCCGTTCGACCTGGTGCTGCTGATCCTGATCGGCAACGCGGTGCAGAACGGCCTCAACGGGGGCGACAACTCCATCACCGGCGCGCTGATCCTGGCCGGCTGCCTGATCGTGCTGAACTACATCGTCGCCTGGCTGACCGCGCGCTCGCAGCGCGCGGAGCACTGGATCGAGGGCGTGCCCGTGGTGCTTGCGCGGGACGGCGTGGTGTTCGAGGACGTGCTGCGCCACGAGCTGGTCAGTCTCGACGACTTCCACGAGGCGCTGCGGATGAACAATGTCGCCGACGTCAAGGACGTTGCGCTGGCCTTGCTGGAGACCAACGGCAACATCAGCGTGGTGTCCGGCGGTGACGGCGGTGCCGAACGGGCGCAGCAATACATCAAGCGTCTGCCGCGTCGCTCGCTGCACCGGCGCCGGCGCCGCCCGGGCAGCCCGCAGGCGAACTAGCGCAGTTCCGCCAGCCAGTCGCGCGGACGCAGGTAATCGGCCAGGCGCGCCTCGGCGCTGCCCGGCTCGGGCGCGTAGCCGTATTCCCAGCGCACCAGCGGCGGCAGGCTCATCAGGATCGACTCCGTGCGGCCGCCCGACTGCAGCCCGAACAGCGTGCCGCGGTCGTACACCAGGTTGAACTCGACGTAGCGCCCGCGCCGGTACAACTGGAACGCGCGCTCGCGTTCGCCAAAGGGCGTGGCATGGCGGCGCTCGACGATCGGCAGGTACGCCTGGAGGAAGCCGTCGCCGACCGCGCGCAGGTAGGCGAAGTCGTCGTCGAACCCGGTGTGCAGGTCGTCGAAGAACAGCCCGCCGATGCCGCGCGTCTCGCCGCGATGCTTCAGGAGGAAGTATTCGTCGCACCAGCGCTTGTGCGCGTCGTAGCGTCGCGCGCCGCCGAACGGTTGGCACAGTGCGCGTGCGGTGCGGTGCCAGTGCAGCACGTCCTCGTCGATCGGATAGAACGGCGTGAGGTCGAAGCCGCCACCGAACCACCATGCCACCGTCTCGCCGTCGCGCGTCGCGCGGAAGTGGCGCACGTTCGCGTGCGTGGTCGGCAGGTACGGGTTGCGCGGGTGGAACACCAGCGACACGCCGACCGCGCGCCAGCTCGCACCGGCGAGCTCGGGCCGCGACGCGGTCGCCGATGGTGGCAGGCGCGTGCCGGCCACGTCGGAAAAGCCGATCCCCGCCTGCTCGAACACCGCGCCATCGCGCAGCACGCGCGTGCGGCCGCCGCCATGGACGTCGCTGGCGCCGGCCTCGTCGCGCGTCCACGCGTCCTCGACGAAGCGGGCGGCGCCGACTGCCCGCTCGATCGCGCCTCAGATGCGGTCCTGCAGATCCATCAGGTAGGCGCGCACGCGGTCGAAGTCGCGGTCGTTGATGGAGATGTCGTCGACGGGACGGCTCATGGCGGGCTGCAGGGCGCGAGCGGATCGAGGCGCGCACGGTAGGCCGAGGTGCGGACGTCGAGCAAGCCGAGCACGAGGTCGAACAGGTTGTCGTGCGAGGCGGGCAGGTGGCGCTGGCGGTCGACGCAGGCCGCATCGACGCCGCGGCGGGCACGGAAGCCGTCCGACCACCACAGCAGCATCGGCACGTGCGTCTGCGCCGCAGGCGCGATCATGTAGGGCGCGCCGTGCAGGTACAGGCCGCGCTCGCCGGTGGATTCGCCGTGGTCGGAGACGTAGACCAGCGCGGTGTCGACGCCGCGTTGCGCGGCGAGCGCGTCGATCGCGGAAGCGATCACGTGGTCGGTGTAGAGGATGCTGTTGTCGTAGGCGTTGCGGATCTGCTCCGGCGTGCAGCGGCCGAGCTCGTTGCTGCGGCACGCCGGGGTGAAGCGCTCGAACGCCGGCGGGTAGCGCAGGTAATACGCGGGGCCGTGGCTGCCCTTGGTATGCAGCACGATGATGCGGTCGGAACCCGCATGGCCGGACTGGGTCGCGGCGAGCTCGCGCTGCAGGCGGTCGACGAGCAGGCCGTCCCAGCAGCCATAGGTGCAGAAGCGCGGATCCTGCAGCTCGGCCAACTGCTCCTCGTGCGCGCGCGCGGCGACGCCCTTGCTGCCGGTGTTGTTGTCGTACCAGTCGATGCGGAAGCCGGCGTGCGCGAGCACGTCGAGCAGGTTCTCGCGCGCCGCCGCGCTGTCGTGGTCGTACTCCGCGCGGCCGAGGTCGGAGAACATGCACGGCAGCGACACCGCGGTGTTGGTGCCGCAGGAACGCACGTCGGGGAAGTTGGCGATCGGCTTGCGCGACAGCTCCGGATTGGTCGCGCGCGCGTAGCCGTCGAGCTGGAAGCTCTGCGCGCGCGCCGATTCGCCGACCACCAGCACCAGCACCAGCGGTCGCGCGCCCGCTGCCATCGGGCCGGCGCGCCGCGCGTCGCGGCCGAGCGGCTCGACCACCGCCGGCGCGGCACCGCCGTGCGTGTGCGCATAGGCCAGCGACGCCGACACCAGCGACACCGGGTTCATGAGGTAGCGCAGCTGCTTGTGGTTGCGCACGGTGGAACCGATCCCGCGCCCGCCGACCAGCGCGCCGGCGCCGAGCAGCAGCGCGGCGAGTCCTGCGAGCTTCAGCCAGCCGACGAGCTCGGCGCGCCAGGGCCGGCGTTCGATGCGCACCCATGCGACCAGCGCGGCCGGCAACCCGCCGAGCAGCAGCAAGGTGCCGAGCGCGCGGCCCGACAGCCACTCGGTCGCCTCGCGCGCATCGGTCTCGAACACGCTCTGCAACGCGAAGCGGTCGACCACCGCGCCGTAGTCGTGCATGAAGAACGCTGCCGCCGCCGACAGCAGCAGCACCAGCGCCAGCCAAGGTTTCAGCAGGCGGCCGAACGCCAGCGGCAGCAGCACCAGCAGGATCGCGCCGAGCAGCACGGCGCCGAACGCCACGACGAAGCGCACCTGCGCCAGCGTGCCGGCCGGCAGCGCCGCGAACGCCACCTGCCAGAAGCGCAGGTTGGCGACGAGCAGCAGGAACAGCGCGGTGGCCAGCACCACGCCGCCTGCGCGCACGACGGGGCGGCGCAGGCTCATGGTGCGGCGTGCGGGGCGGCGGCGCGCATCACTTCAGGTTGGCCTCGAACAACTCGTAGATCCGCCGGTACTCGTCGTACCACGCATCCGCGTGCGTGAAGCTGTGCCGTTCGAGCGGATAGGGCGCGATCGACCACTTGTTCTTGTGCAGTTCGATGAGCTTCTGGGTCATGTCGACCGAGTCCTTGAAGAACACGTTGTCGTCGATCATGCCGTGCGCGATCAGCAGGTGGTCCTGCAGGCCCGTCGCATACTCGATCGGCGAGGAGACCTTGTACGCCTCCGGATCGAGCTCGGGCGTGTTGAGGATGTTGGACGTGTACTCGTGGTTGTACTGCGTCCAGTCCGACACCGGGCGCAGCGCCGCGCCGGCCTGGAACACGCCGGGCGCGCGGAACAGCGCCATGAAGGTCATGAAGCCGCCGTAGCTGCCGCCGTAGATGCCGGCGTGCGCGCGGTCGCCCTGCTTCTGCGCGACGAGCCAGTCGAGGCCGTCGAGGTAGTCCTCGAGCTCCGGATGGCCCATGTTGCGATAGATCGCCGTGCGCCAGTCGCGGCCGTAGCCGCTGCTCGCGCGATAGTCGAGGTCGAGCACGATGTAGCCGTGCTGCACGAGCAGGTTGTGGAACATCTGTTCGCGGAAGTAGGTCGGATAGCGCGCGTGCACGTTCTGCAGGTAGCCCGCGCCGTGCACGAACAGCACGACCGGATACTTGCGGCCCGGCTCCAGCGCCTTCGGCCCGTAGAACTTGCCCCACACGACGCCCTGGCCGTGCTTGCCCGGCACCTGCACGACCTGCGGCGCGATCCAGTCGACCGCCTTGTAGGCCGGCTTGCGGGTGTCGGTGAGCACGCGCGCGGCGCCGCCCTCCGCGCCGACCACCGCGAGCTGCGGCGGCAGGTAGCTGCCCGAATAGCGCACCAGCAGGCTGCGGCCGTCGGGCGAGGGTTCGAAGCGCTCGACGCCGTCGAGACGGGTGAGCTCGCGCACCTCACCGCCTGCGACCGGCACGTCGCACACCTCGTAGTCGCCCGGCCACTTGCGGTTGCAGACGAAGTCGAAGCGGCGGCCGTCGGCGGACAGCTGTGGCGACGAGACTTCCCAATGCCCCGACGTCAGCTGGCGCGCGTGTCCCGCGTTCGCATCGAGCGTGTACAGGTGCGAGTAGCCGGATTCCTCCGACAGGTACCACAACGTGGGCTTCCCCTCCGTCGCGGGCAGCCAGCCGAAATCGTTGAAGTTCCAGCCGACCCACGCCGGGTCGTGCAGGCGCTGGCGCGACCGTAGCGCCGCCTTGTCGAGGTCGACGGTGGCGATCCAGCGGTCCTTGTTGTCGACCGCGCGCACCAGCAGCGCGACATCGCGGCTGTCGTCGCTCCAGTGGATCGCCGGGCCTTCGCCGTCGCCATCGGTCTCGATGCGCACCGCGCGGTTGCCGTCGAGCGGTTTCTGCTTCGCGGCCTTGCGCAGCGCGGCGAGCGGGTCGTCGTGGATGCCGGGAAGCGCGTCGAACTTCAGCTCGCGCGGCTTGCCGTCGCGCATGTCGACCAGCCACAGCGTGTGCGGCAGCGGCGCGTTGCGGCCGACCAGGGTGCGGCCTTCCTCGGGCTCCTGGTAGCCGGACTCGGTCACATAGTGCGGAAGCTTCGCGGCCTGGCCCGCGTCGTCGCCCTTGGCGGTGGTGACCACCAGCAGCCAGCGGCCGTCCGGCGAGAGCGCACTGTCGGCGATGGCGACGTCGCCGCCGAGGTAGACCGGTGCCGGCGCGCGGGTCGGGTCGGCGCGGCGCCAGGCGTCGTCCTGCGCGCGCGCTGCGTCGCGGCGCGCCTTGTCGTTGCGCAGCGTGTCGATCAGGCGCAGCTGGCGATCGCGCAGCGCATCGTCCTTCGGTGCGGCGGCTGGATCCTTTTCCGCCTTCAGCAGCGCGGCTTGCTGCACGCCGCCCTGCGCGGTCCAGCGGTACCAGTCGTTGCCGACGCGCCAGGCCAGGCCGCCGTCGCGGCTCCATTGCGGCAGCGCTTCCTCGACGTCGGTGCGGGTGAGCTGGGTGAGCGCGCCCGTCGCGAGGTCGCGCACGAACACGTCGCCGTTGCGCACGAAGGCCATGTGCCTGCGCGCGGCGTCGTACACCGGATCCTTCGCATCCAGCGTCGCGCGTGCGGCGCCATCGACCCGCGCCGCGGCGGCGCTGCCGTCGCCGGCCTGCCGCCAGGTGTCGCGGATGCTCGCGCCGTCGCGCTTCACCGTGTATTCGACGCTGCGCCCGTCCCACGCCCACCACGCATCCTCGACGCCGTTGCCGATCCAGTCCGGATCGGCCATCACCTGCTTCAGCGTCAGCGCCGATGCTGGCGGCGTGCTGGATTGGGCGATGGTGCAGAAGGGCAGGAGCAGGCAGGCAAGCGGCAACAGGCGGCGCATCGAGCGGGACATTCCACGGGATCCGGGCAGGCAAACGCGCGCAGGGTAGCAGTCCGCCGCAGGTGCGGACGCCGCCGAAGGTCACGCGGCACGGCTCAGGGCGCCAGCGGGGAGCGCGGTTCGCTGCCGCTGTGGCGCGACGCACGCAGTTCCGGGCTCAGCGGCGTGAGCCCGCGGTCGGCCGGCCCGTTCAGCACGCTGCCGTCGTGCGCGTCGAAGCGCGAGCCGTGGCAGGGGCAGTCCCAGCTGCGCTCGACCGGATTCCAGTGCACCACGCAACCCAGGTGCGGGCAGACCGCCGAATGCAGGTGCAGCATCCCGCCCATGTCGCGCCACGCGGCGACCTTGCCGAGGTGGTGGCGGACCACCGCCGCTTCGCCCGGCACGAGCGCGTCGATGTCCTCGTGCGCACCGGCGCCGAGCCGCTCGCCGTAGAAGGGCAGGAAGCTGGCGTTCTCGCGCGCGTAGTCGCCGAGCGCGTGGGTCGGCTTGCGATCCGGTTCGTAAAGCTCCTTCCACGGCGACCTGCGTCCCGCGATCAGGTCGGCGAGCAGCAGGCCGGCGATGGTGCCGTGGGTGAGGCCGTTGCCGGAGTCGCCGGTGGCGATGAACACATTGTCGGCCAGGCCCGGGTTGTGGCCGATGAAGGCGAGGCTGTCGACCGGTTCGATGATGTGGCCGGACCAGCAGTAGCCGACCGGTCCCGCCATCGGGAAATGCTCGCGCGTCCACGCCTCGAGTTCGCGGAAGTGCATGCGTGGCGTGTCGTCCTGCCCGCTCTTTCGGTCCTCGCCGCCGACGATCAGCCAGCTGCCGTCGTCCTCGTGGGCGATGCGCACGTAGTGGTAAGGATCGAGGGTGTCCCACAGCAGCGCGTCGGGCACCGCGTCGTGCGCAATGCGCAGCGCCAGCACGTAGGTGCGGTAGGCGGCCTGCTTGGTGTGCACGGCCAGGCGGTCGTTGAAGGGCACGTGGCTGGCGATCACCACCGCATCCGCGTGCACCGACGGGCCCGCGTTCGTGGCGACGCCGGCGCCGCGGCCGCCTTCGATCTCCTCCACCCGCGTGCCGCAGTGGATGCGCCCGCCGTGCCGCACCACCGCCTCCGCGAGGCCGCCGAGATAGCGCAGCGCATGGAAGCGCGCCTGGTCGTGGAAGCGCAGCGCGGGCCCGAAATGGGCGAAGGCGTCCGGCCCCGCGGCGACGCGCTCGACGTGCAGTCCCGCGCGACGCGCCGCGACGAATTCGCGCTCGAGCACGTCCTCGCGGCGGTCGCCGAAGCCGCGCACGAGGTAGCCGTCGATGCGCTCGAAGTCGCAATCGATGCCTTCGTTGCGGGCGGTGTCCTGGATGGTGTCCACCGCCGCCGCGTGGCTCTGCGCGGCCAGGCGCGCGCCGTCCTCGCCGAACATCGCCTCCAGCTGGAAGAAGCGGTCGTCGAGCGCGCTGCACAGGTGGCCGGTGGTGCGCGCGGTCTGGCCGCCGCACAGGTCGCGCTCTTCCACCACGACCACGTCGCGGCCTTCGAGCGCGAGGCGATAGGCGGTGGTGAGGCCGGCGATGCCGGCGCCGACGATGCATACGTCGGCATGGGTGTCCTCGCGCAGGGGCGCGAACGCGGGCGGTGCCGCGGTCGCCATCCACAGCGAGGTCGTGCCGCCTTCGCCGGATGCCGTCATGCCACCCTCCGCGCGCGAGCCTTCCGGGAGGGTGCGCGGTCGGCGGTCAACCGCGCGTCAAATGGATGCAGAACCGGCGCGTCGTGCCGAAAGGGCGCACAATACGCGGCGGCGGCACTCCCCGCGTGCCGTTGGAGGCGCTGCGTTGGATGCGTCGCTGTTCTCGCCGCTGTTCCTGTCGCGAATCCAGTTCGGGTTCGTCATCTCGTTCCACATCCTCTTCCCCGCGTTCACCATCGGCCTGGCGAGCTGGCTCGCCTTCATCGAATGGCGCTGGCTGCGCACCAAGGAAGACCTCTGGCGCGACCTCTATTTCTTCTGGCTGAAGATCTTCGCGGTCTCGTTCGGCATGGGCGTGGTGTCGGGCATCGTGATGAGCTTCCAGTTCGGCACCAACTGGGCGGTGCTGAGCGAGAAGGCCGGCAACATCCTCGGGCCGCTGCTCAGCTACGAGGTGCTGACCGCGTTCTTCCTCGAGGCGACCTTCCTCGGCGTGATGCTGTTCGGCTGGCGCAAGGTGTCCGACGGCCTGCACTTCTTCGCCACCTGCATGGTCGCGCTCGGCACGCTGATCTCGACGTTCTGGATCATCTCCGCCAACAGCTGGATGCAGACGCCGCAGGGCTACGCGATCGCGCCGGACGGCACGTTCCTGCCCGCGGACTGGGTGGCGATCATCTTCAATCCGTCGTTCCCCTACCGCCTCGCGCACATGGTGCTGGCGGCGTTCATCACCACCTGCTTCGTGATCGGCGGGGTGAGCGCGTGGTACCTGCGCCGCGGCGTGCACGCGGCGGCGGCGCAACGGATGCTCGTGCACGCGGTGGCGTTCGCGGCGATCGCGGTGCCGCTGCAGATCGTGGCCGGCGACCTGCACGGGCTCAACGTCGGGAAGCACCAGCCGACCAAGCTCGCCGCGATCGAGGCGCACTGGCGCGACGACACGCCCGGCGCGGGCGTGCCGCTGGTGCTGTTCGCGCTGCCCGACGCGCAGGCCGAGCGCAACGACTACGAAGTCGCCGTGCCGCGCCTCGGCAGCCTGGTCCTGACCCATTCGTGGAACGGCACGATCCGGCCGCTGACCGCGGTGCCGCGCACCGAACGCCCGCCGGTGGCGCCAGTGTTCTTCGCGTTCCGCGCGATGGTCGGGCTCGGCGTGCTGATGCTGCTGCTCGCGCTCGGCTCGCTGTGGGCGTGGCGGCGCGGCACGCTGTTCGGCTCGCGGCTCCTGCTCGATGGCTGGCGCTGGCTGAGCCCGGCGGGTTTCCTCGCGTTGCTGTCGGGCTGGTGGGTGGTGGAGATCGGACGCCAGCCTTACGTGGTCTACGGCCTGCTGCGCACGAGCCAGGCGGTCAGCCCCAACATCGCGGCGGCAGCGGTACTGTCCTCGCTGGTGGTGTACGCGCTGGCGTATGCGGTGATCTTCGGGTCCGGCATCTGGTACTTGCGCAAGCTGCTCGGCATCGGCCCGGTGAAGCAGCCGCCGAAGGACACCCAGGGCGGCGAGAAGACGCCGGCGCGTCCGTTGTCGGTGCCCGACGAGCCCGTCGACGCGCAGGTCGCGCCATGAATGCCGCCACGATGCTGCCGGTGCTCTGGTTCGGCGTCATCGGCTTCGGCGTGCTGATGTACGTGCTGCTCGACGGCTTCGTGCTCGGCCTCGGCATCCTCGCGCCCTTCGCCGAGGACGAGCACCAGCTCGACCAGATGATGAACACCGCCGCGCCGATCTGGGACGGCAACGAGACCTGGCTGGTGCTCGGCGGTGCGGGCCTTTTGGCCGCGTTCCCGAAGGCGTATGCGGTGCTGCTGTCGAGCCTGTACCTGCCGGTGCTGCTGATGCTGGTCGCGCTGATCTTCCGCGGCGTCGCCTTCGAGTTCCGCTTCAAGGCCACGCGCGGCAAGCGCTTCTGGGGCGCCGCATTCTCGCTCGGTTCGATCGTGGTGGCGTTCGCGCAGGGCCTGATCCTCGGCGCGCTGGTGGAAGGCCTGCCGCTCGAGAACGGGCGCTACCTCGGTGGCGCGTTCGGCTGGTTCAGCCCGTTCGCGATGCTGACCGGCGTCGCGCTGGTGTTCGGCTACGCGCTGCTCGGCAGCGCCTGGCTGATCCTCAAGACCGAAGGCCCGTTGCAGAAGGTCGCGCGCACGCTGACGCGGCCATTGGTGCTGGTGGTGGTCGCGTTCATGGGCCTGGTGAGCGCCTGGCTGCCGTTCCTCGACTCGCGGATCATGGCGCGCTGGTTCGAGAGCGGGAATTTCTGGTGGCTTTCGCCGGTGCCGCTGCTCGCGCTCGTGAACGCCTTCGTGCTGTGGCGCGCGGCGATGCGCGAAGGGCGCGATGCGGCGCCGTTCGTGCTCACGCTGACGTTCTTCGCGCTCGGCTTCGCCGGCCTCGTGCTCGGCATCTGGCCCAACATCATCCCGCCGCACCTGACGATCTGGGACGCGGCCTCGTCGCCGTCGTCGCAGATGTTCCTCGGCGTCGGCATCGTCATCCTGCTGCCGGCGATCCTCGGCTACACGTACTGGTCGTACCGGGTGTTCAGCGGCAAGGTCGCGGCGGACGCGGGCTATCACTGAATGGGGAGCGGGTAGCCCCGCCTCGACGACAGGGAGCGACACCGGATTTGCGGCCGCCGATTGCCGGTTCCCGCCTTCCTGTATTTCGGCCACAATCCCCGCGTCTGCCGGGGACGTCGATGCTCGCCCACGTCTACAAGAGCCTGAAACGGGCCGATACCTACGTCTACCTCGCGCGGCGCGACGACTTCGCCAGCGTGCCCGAACCGCTGCGCGCCTCGCTCGGCCGCCTGCAGCACGTGCTCGACGTCGAACTCACACCCGAACGCAAGCTCGCGCGCGAGGACGCGGCCGCGGTGCGTGCCAACCTCGCGGCGCGCGGCTTCCATCTGCAGTTCCCGCCGTCCGAGGCCGACGATCCGATGCACGCCGACTGGGGGACCGATGCCTGAGGCGCGCGCCGCCCGCGGGCCGCGGCTGCTGGCGGGAGGGCTGGGCGTCGTACTGACCGCGGTC
>JABFWF010000108.1 GCA_013362405.1 Lysobacter sp.
CTCAGCGCGGACGGCAGCGGATACGCGCGATCGAGCGCGGCGACCAGCGACCAGCGACCGGCTTCGGCCGCGCGGTCGATGGCGCGTTTGCCGTCGGCGTCGCGATGTTCGGCATCGCTTCCCAGATCCAGCAGCTTCTGCACCAGCGCAGGCGACGGCGCATCGGCCATGCAGGCCAGGATCAACGCGGTGCGGCCGCGTGCGTCGGCGCTGGTCGCCGCCTCCCCACCGCCTCGCGGCAGATGCTGCAGCAGGCGATCCAGCAGCGCTTCGCGCGAGGCGCGTGCGGCTTCGAGGAAGGGCGTGCGGCCATCGTGGTCGCGGATCGACGGGTCGGCGTGCGCCGACAGCAGGGTGGCGGCGATGTCGAGGTGGCCGGCGAATGCGGCTTCGTGCAGCGCGGTGCGGCCGCGGCGATCGCGCGCGTCCACCTTCGCCTTGTGCTTGAGCAGCAGTCCGACGCCGGCCGCGTCGTCTTCCTCGCCGCCCGCCGCGGCGAGCAGCGCCGGCTGGCCGTCGCCCGGCTCCGGGCGCGCGCCGCGTTCCAGCAGGAATTTCGCCAGTCGCCAGTTGCCGACCGCGCAGGCCATGCCCAGCGGCGACAGACCGTCGCGGTTGAGCGGGTCCAGTTCGGCCGCCGCATCGCGCAGCAGCGCGGCGACGCCCGGGTCGGAACTGCGCGCGGCGTGATGCAGCGGCGTGTTGCCCTCGCTGTCGGTCAGGCGCGGGTCGGCGCCGTTGGCCAACAGGGTCATCACCGCGTCGGGACGGCCGTGCCAGCTGTCGCGCGTGGCCGCCAGCAGCGGCGTCATGCCGGCATGGGTCGCGTTGAGGTCGGCGCCGTTGGCGATCAGCGCGCGCAGCAGACGCAGGTCGGGCAGCACGGCGGAGAGCACGGCAAGACTGCGCTGGTCGCGGTCGTCCGCCGGCGGCGGCGCGTTGACGTCGGCGCCCAGCTCCACCAGTTCCAGCGCGCGCTCCACGCGGCCGGCGCGCGCGGCGGCGTAAAGCAGAGGCGCGAGCGGCTCCCCATCGACGAGTGCGATGTGCTCGTCGGCCTCGACCTCTTCGTCATCGGCGTCGAAGGCGAAGCCGGGCAGCGGGTCGGCCGGTTCGATCTGCTGGAGCAACGCATGCAGCGCCGGGGCGCCGACCGCGAGCACCGCGGCGAGCGCCCAACGGGCACCGCCGCCGAGCAGCCCGGGCCACGCCAGTACGACCACGGCGAAGGCCATGGCCAGCACGATCGCCGCGACGCCCAGGCCACGCCACGCGCCCAGCTCGAGTTCGCCCAGCGCGTGCCAGTGTTCGCGCAGCGGCCCGCCGTCGCGTTCCAGGCCCAGCCACAGCGGCCACACGCGCCACAGGCCCAGCAGCGCGGCACCGAGGACGACGCTCACACCCAGCGCGGATGCCAGCGATCCGCTGGAAAGCAGCGAGGACAGCGGCCAGGCGAGCAATGCCGCCAGCAGCGCGATGGCGCCGATCCAGGCCATCGCCAGCCCGAGCGCATCACGCTGCGCTTCACGACGTGCCGGCAGGCCGCCGTCGCGCCAGGCGCGCACGGCCAGGGCGTTCAACGGCTGGGCCAGGGCGCCGGCAATCGCGGCCACGATGCCGCCGAAGCCGGCGACCAGGCCAAGCAGGACGCCGCCGGCCAGCACGCCGCCGATGCGAACCGGCAGCGACACGGCGCGGGGCGCGCGGGAGGAGGACGTCGGCTCAGGCATCGGTGCCCCAGTCCTCCTGCATCGGATCTTCGATCGTCGGCGGGAATTGCAGGTGGAAACCGCGCATGGACAGGTTCTCGCGCACGACGGCCACGTCTTCACGGGCCAGTTTCCGGTCAGGGGTCAGTGCGAGTTCCAGCACGAAGTGGAGCGTGCCCAGCTGCGAGCGGACGGGTTCGGGCAGCCGCGCGAAGTCGTCGCGCTGCGCGAGGTAAACGTAGGTGTCGGCCTTGCGGAGGCTCTTGTAGACGTAGGCTTGCATCGGTTCCGGCG
>JABFWF010000038.1 GCA_013362405.1 Lysobacter sp.
GCCGTCGACCCGTCCGCGCCCATCGACGCCGGCGCGGACGCCGACGCCGCTCCCGTCCTCCGGGAGCGCCACCACCTGCACCGCGCGCGCATCCTGCTCGCGCTGCCCTACTTCTCGTTCGCGCAGGGCCTGCGCCGCAGCCGGAGCTGAGCCATGAATGCGATCCAGTGGAGCGACGGCGCTCCGATCTACCGCCAGCTCAAGGAGCGCGTCATCGCGATGATGCTCGATGGCGTGCTCAAGCCCGGCGATGCCCTGCCCTCCGTGCGACAGGTCGCCGCCGAGTACCAGCTCAACCCCATCACCGTCTCGCGCGCCTATCAGGAACTGGCGGACGAGGCTCTTGTCGAGAAACGCCGAGGACTGGGCATGTACGTCACCGAAGAAGCTGCGAAGAAGCTGCTCGTCAACGAACGCGAACGCTTCCTGCGCGAGGAGTGGCCGCAGGTGCTCGAGCGCATCCAGCGCCTGGGCCTGTCGGCCGAGGACCTGCTGGCTGCCGGCAAGGCGGGTGCGCGATGAACGCGATGCATTCCGAAGACGCCGTCGCCCAGGACAGCCGCGCGCCGGTCGTGGTCGCGCGCCGCCTGCGCAAGGCCTACAAGAACAAGGTCGCGCTGGACGGCACCGCGTTCGAGATCCCGGCCGGCCGCATCGTCGGCCTGATCGGCCCGAACGGCGCCGGCAAGACCACCGCGCTGAAGGCCATGCTCGGGCTGATCCCGTTCGAAGGCGAACTGCGCGTGCTCGGGCGCGACCCGCGCAGCGAGCGCGACGAACTCATGCAGGACGTCTGCTTCATCGCCGACGTCGCCGTGCTGCCGCGCTGGATGCGGGTGCGCGAGGCGATCGAGTTCGTGGCCGGCGTGCATCCGCGCTTCGACCGCGCGCGTTGCGAGCGTTTCCTCGCCAACACCGGCCTGAAGCCGCAGATGCGCGTGCGCGAGCTGTCGAAAGGCATGATCGTGCAGCTGCACCTGGCGCTGGTGATGGCGATCGACGCGCGCCTGCTGGTGCTGGACGAGCCGACCCTCGGCCTCGACATCCTCTACCGCAAGCAGTTCTACCAGCGCCTGCTGGAGGATTACTTCGACGAGGACAAGACGATCGTCGTGACCACCCACCAGGTGGAGGAGATCGAGCACATCCTCACCGACGTGATGTTCATCCGCGACGGCAGGATCGTGCTGGACACGCCGATGGACGTGCTCGGCGAGCGCTACACCGAAGTGCTCGTCAACGCCGACCACCTCGACGCCGCACGCGCGCTCAAGCCGATCGACGAACGCTCCCTGCCGTTCGGCAAGACCGTCATGCTGTTCGACGGGAACGCGGCAACCGGCGCGCCGTCCGGCGTGACGCGCCAGCAGTTGTCCGAACTCGGCGAAACCCGGGTGCCGGGCCTCGCCGACCTGTTCGTCGCCGTGATGAAGGGACCCTACGCATGAACGCCGTGAACGACACCCGCCGCGCACCCGCGCACCCCACGCACAAGTTCCAGCTGCTGCTGCGGCGCGAGTTCTGGGAACACAAGGGCGGCTTCCTGTGGTCGCCGATCTGGGCTGGCGCGATCTCGCTGGGATTGACGCTGATGGCGTTGCTGGTCGGCGAAGTCATGATGCGCAAGGCGATCGCCCGTGGCGACCTGCAGATCGACGGCCATGTGATGGTCAACGGCCTGAACATCGGCGCGCTCACTTCCAAGATGTCGCCCGAGGATGCGCGCCAGCTCGCCGGCGGCATCGACCTGAGCCTCCTGATGACCTCGAGCTGGCCGTTGATCGTGCTGGCGTTCGTGGTGTTCTTCTACTGCCTCGGCGCGCTGTACGACGAGCGCAAGGACCGCAGCGTGCTGTTCTGGAAATCGCTGCCCGTGTCGGACACGGAAACCGTGTTGTCGAAGGCGGTCAGCGCGACGGTGGTCGCCCCGGCGCTCGCGGTCGGCGCGGCGCTGGTGACGATGCTGGGCTTCCTGGTCGTGCTGAGCCTGTTCGTGCTGGCGCACGGCGGCAATCCGTTGCGCCTGCTGTGGGGGCCGGCCCGCCCGTTCGAAATCGCCGCGCAGCTGGTCGCGAGCATCCCGGTGTACGCGCTGTGGTCGCTGCCGACCGTCGGCTGGCTGCTGCTGTGCTCGGCGTGGGCGCGCAGCAAGCCGTTCCTGTGGGCGATCATGATTCCGGTGTTCGCCGGCATCTTCGTCAGCTGGTTCGACCTGATGCAGCTGTTCAACCTGGAATCGGCCTGGTTCTGGAAGAACGTCGTGGCCCGCGTGCTGCTCAGCGGCGTACCGGGCAGCTGGATGGAAGTCGCCCATGTCCACAACGTCCACGTCGATGGCCCGGCCGACGTGATGCGCCTGATCAACCTGCGCACCATGTGGTCGACGCTGCTCACCGCGCAGCTCTGGCTCGGCGCCGTCGCCGGCGCGGCGATGATCGCCCTCGCCACCCGCCTCCGCCGCTGGCGGGACGAGGGGTAAGGACAGGACCGTGGCACCCCGAAAGCAGGCATTTCCCGCATTTCCGGCCAACCACACCACCGACAAGGCACCGCGATGAACACCACCCGCCTCGCCCCCCTGGTCCTCCTCGCCCTCCCCTTCGTCGGAGCCTGCGAGCGTCCGCACGCCAGCGCGCCGCCCGCACAGGCCGCAGCGAGCGCGCAGCCTGAAACCGTGCTCGGCAAGACGGTCGCCAGCGCGCTGGACAAGGCGCGCAAGGAAATGGAAACCGGCAACATCAACCTGAATCACGGCGTCGATGTCGATGTGGGCGATCACGGCCATCATTTCCGCATCGGCGGCAACGATCGCGACGGCAAGCCCAGCGCGGAGATCACGCCGCAAGGCGACCTGCTGGTGGACGGCAGGCAGGCGGACGTCACGCCTGCGCAGCGCGCGCTGTTGCTGCAATACCGCCAGCAGACCATCGGGCTCGCCGAGGCAGGCATGGCGGTCGGCGTGAAAGGTGCGGACCTCGCCGGCAAGGCGCTGGCGGAAACCTTCAGCGGCCTGATCCACGGCAACGCCGACGCGGCCGGCAAGCACATCCAGGCCGAGGGCGAAAAGCTCAAGGCCGACGCGCGCCAGATCTGCGCGCAGCTGCCGGGCATGCTGCAGACCCAGCAGCAGCTCGCAACCTCGCTGCCGGCATTCAAGCCCTACGCGACGATGACGCAGCAGGATGTCGACGACTGCATGAAGGACGACAAGGGCGTGGCCGTCACCAGCGCCGACGGCGGCTTCGGGGAACAGGTCCGCCAGGCCGTGCACGACAACATCCGCGACAACGTGCGCGCGGCGACGCACCAGCCGCCGGACGCTGCCGACACGGCGGCCGCGTCGAAGGACTCAGCCGCCCGCCCCTGATCCGGACCGCACCCCGCCGCGTGTCAGCGCGGCGGGGCCGAGCAGGCGCCGCAGTTCCTTTTCCGGCAGTCCGCTCATCTCCCGCGCGACGTCGAGGATCGGCCGACCTTCCGCGTACGCCCGCTTCGCGATCGCCGCCGCCTTTTCGTAGCCGATCACCGGGTTCAACGCGGTCACCAGGATCGGATTGCGGTCCAGCGCGGAGGCAACCCGGTCCTCGCGCACCTTCAGGCCGGCGATGGCCTTGTCGGCCAGCAGGCGCATCGCGTTCGCCAGCAGGCCGATCGATTCGAGCAGGTCGTGCGCGATCAGCGGCAGCATCACGTTGAGCTGGAAGTTGCCGCTCTGCCCGGCGATCGATACCGCCACGTGATGTCCCATCACCTGCGCGCACGCCATGCAGGTGGCTTCCGGGATCACCGGATTGACCTTGCCCGGCATGATCGAACTGCCCGGCTGCAGCGCCGGGAGTTCGATCTCGCCGAGCCCGGCGAGCGGCCCCGAATTCATCCAGCGCAAGTCATTGGCGATCTTCATCAGCGCGACGGCGAGCGCGTTGAGTTGGCCGGACAGTTCGACCGCATCGTCCTGCGCCGCCAGCCCTTCGAACTTGTCGCCGGCCGATTCGAACCGGGTGTCCGTGAGCGACGACAACGCGGCCGCCATCGCCTTGCCGAAGCGCGGATCGGCGTTGATGCCGGTGCCGATCGCGGTGCCGCCGATCGGCAGCCGGCGCAGGCGCTTGAGCGCGTCCTCGATGCGGCCGCGCGCCGAAGCCAGCTGCGAGGACCACGCGCCGAATTCCTGCGCGAACGTCAGCGGCATCGCATCCATCAGGTGCGTGCGTCCGGTCTTGACCGCCTTGCCCAGCGGCTTCGCGCGCGCGTCGATGGTGGCGCGCAGGTGATCCAGCGCCGGCAGCAGCGCTTCCAGCGTGGCCAGCTGCGCCGACACCCGGATCGCGGTGGGGATGACGTCGTTCGAACTCTGGCTGAGGTTGACGTGGTCGTTCGGATGCACGCGCGCGTTGCCCTCGCGCGAGGCGAGCGTGGCGATGACCTCGTTGGCGTTCATGTTGCTCGAGGTGCCCGAGCCGGTCTGGTAGACGTCGATCGGGAAGTGCGCGTCGTGCGTGCCGCCCGCGACTTCCAGCGCGGCCCGGCGGATCACCGCCGCCTGTGCCTTCGGCAGCAGCCCGAGTTCGGCATTCACCCCGGCGGCCGCGGCCTTGACCAGGCCGAGCGCGCGGATGAAGCCGCGCGGCATGCGCTGGCCGGACACCGGGAAATTGTCGACCGCGCGCTGCGTCTGTGCGCCCCAGAGCGCATCGGCGGGTACCTGCAGCGCGCCCATGCTGTCGTGCTCGGTGCGGAACCTGCCGGCTCGTTGCTTCGCCATCGACCACCCCTCGCCCATGAGCCGTTTTCCGAGCATACGCCCGCGACCGTTTAGAATTGCGCGCCTCCCGCCGCCTCCGCCCGCCCCATGTCCGACGCCCAGCTGCTCGCCCTGTCTCCGCTCGATGGCCGCTACGCCGGCAAGGTCGACGCGCTGCGCCCGATCTTCTCCGAATACGGCCTGATCAAGGCCCGGGCCACGGTCGAGGTCGAATGGCTGCTGGCGCTCGCCAACGAGCCCGGAATCGTCGAACTCAAGCCCTTCACCCCGGCCGCGATCGCGCGCCTGCGCGCACTCGCGGAACACCTGTCGACCGCCGACGCCGCGCGGGTGAAGGAGATCGAGCGCACCACCAACCACGACGTCAAGGCGGTCGAGTACCTGATCAAGGAGCGCCTGAAGGACGACGCCGCCCATACCCTTCCAGAGCTGGGCCTCGCGCTGGAATTCGTGCATTTCGCCTGCACCAGCGAAGACATCAACAACCTGAGCTACGCGCTCATGCTGCGCGCCGGCCGCGACGGCGTCATGCTGCCGAGGCTCGACGCGTTGATCGCGACGCTGCGCACGATGGCGCACGAGCACGCCGCGCTGCCGATGCTCTCGCGCACGCACGGCCAGACGGCCTCGCCCACCACCGTCGGCAAGGAAATCGCCAACGTGGTCGCCCGCCTGCAACGCCAGCGCGAGGTGCTCGCCGCGCTGCCGATGCCCGGCAAGATCAACGGCGCGGTCGGCAACTACAACGCGCACCTGGCGGCGTACCCGGATGTCGACTGGACCGCGCTCTCGCGCCGCTTCGTCGAGTCGCTCGGCCTCACCTGGCAGCCCTACACGACGCAGATCGAACCGCACGATGGCATCGCCGAACTGTGCGACGCGATGAAGCGCATCGACACGATCCTCGTCGATCTCTGCCGCGACGTCTGGGGCTACATCTCGCTCGGCTACTTCAAGCAGGCGGTCAAGGCCGGCGAAGTCGGCAGCTCGACGATGCCGCACAAGGTCAACCCGATCGACTTCGAGAACGCGGAAGGCAACTTCGGCATCGCGAATGCCCTCTTCGAACATTTCGCGGCGAAGCTGCCGGTCAGCCGCTGGCAGCGCGACCTCACCGACTCGACCGTGCTGCGCGCGCTCGGCACCGCCTTCGGCCATGCGCTGGTCGGCTTCGACGCGCTCGCGCGCGGCCTCGGAAAGCTCAGCGCCAACCCGCAGCGCCTCGCCGACGACCTCGATGCGGCGTGGGAAGTGCTGGCCGAAGCCGTGCAGACGGTCATGCGCCGCCATGGCCTGCCCAACCCCTACGAGCAGCTCAAGGCGCTCACGCGCGGCCAGGGCATCGACGAGGCGGCGATGCAGGCCTTCATCGCCGGGCTCGACCTGCCGCGCGACGCCAAGCAGCGCCTGCTGGCGATGACGCCCGCGACCTACACCGGTCTCGCCGAGCGCCTGGCGCGGGAGATCTGAAGATGGCGAAGCGGCCCGCGCGCGGGTCCACGACGCAGGCCGCGGCGCTGCCGTTCGAGGTGGACGCGGCGAGCCGTCCGCCGCTCGGCATGCCGCCGGCGGAATTCCTGCGCGACTACTGGCAGAAGCGGCCGCTGCTGATCCGCAATGCGTTCCCGGGGTTCGTCTCGCCGCTGCAGCCCGAAGACCTCGCCGGCCTCGCCTGCGAGGAGGTCGCGCTCTCGCGCATCGTCCTGCACGACCGCGCCAACGACCGCTGGACGCTGCGCCATGGTCCGTTCGCGGAGGAAGAATTCCCCGGCATGCCGCGCCAGGACTGGACGTTGCTGGTGCAGGACGTCGACAAGTGGGACGCGGACGTCGCCGCGCTGCTGCGGCGCTTCGATTTCCTGCCGCGCTGGCGCATCGACGACGTGATGGTGTCCTTCGCCGCACCGGGCGGCTCGGTCGGTGCGCACGTCGATCAGTACGACGTGTTCCTGCTGCAGGCGCAGGGCCACCGGCGCTGGGAGATCGATGCGGCCGAGGCGCTCGGCCGCGGCGCGCCGCCGGCGGCCTTCCGCGACGACGCCGACTTGAAGCTGCTACGCGCATTCCATCCGACCCACGACTGGGTGCTCGGCCCCGGCGACATGCTGTACCTCCCGCCCGGCGTGCCGCACCACGGCGTCGCCGAGGATGCGTGCCTCACCTTCTCGGTCGGCATGCGCGCACCCGCGGCCGCGGAGTTGCTCGGCGATTTCGTCGACACGCTCGCTGCCGACGCCGACGAGGCGCTGCGCTACCGCGACCCCGATCTCGCGCCGCCGGCCGATCCCAACGAAATCGACACCGCCGCCATGCAGCGCGTGGTCGAGGCGCTGAACCTGCTGCGCATGAACGACGCCGACAGGTTGGGCGACTGGTTCGGCCGCTTCATCACCATCTACCGCAGCGCCGGCATGGTGGCGCCCGCGCAGGAGACGCCCTCGCGCATCGAGCTCGAATGGCAGCTCCAGCATGGCCTGCGCCTGCCGCGCCATCCGCTCTCGCGCATGGCCTGGCGCAAGGCCGGGCGTGGCGCGCGGCTGTACGTGAGCGGACGCGACTTCGCGCTACCGGCGAAGGACGCACGACTGATCGCCGGCACCGGCGAGATCGATGGTCGCGTGTATGGCGCGCTGTCGGAGGCAGGTCGCGACACGGTCGTCGCGCTGCTCGGCGAAGGCCACTACCGCCTGCCGGACGACGAGGAGGAGTGAGCGTGGCCGCGCCTGCTCCCTTCCGCGTCGAGCAGGTGGACTACGCGCAGGCCTTGGCCGAACTGCGCGCGGTGCGCGGGCGGGTGTTCGTGCAGGAACACGGCCTGCCCGCGGCCATCGTACAGGACGCGCTCGATCCGCTCAGCGTGCACGTGCTCGCCAGGGACGACGGTGGCATGGCGATCGGCACCGGCCGGCTGACGCCCGAGCGCCGGATCGGCCGCATGGCGGTCCTGCCGGCCTGGCGCGGCCGCGGCGTCGGC
>JABFWF010000109.1 GCA_013362405.1 Lysobacter sp.
ATCAGCTTCAATCCCGGCCAGTAAGCGGCGGTGCGACACGAAAAAGCCCGGCGTTTGCCGGGCTTTTCTTTGCCTGCGAAGTGCGTCGCGTCAGCCCGATACCGCCAGCTTCTCCTGGTGGTAGCGGCGTGTCGCCGCGAACCACAGCGCCGCCGCCAGGCCGAAGCCGGCGGCGAGGTACAGCGCCCAGGTCTGCGCGTCGATCGCCTCGCTGCGCACCACCTTCAGCAGCATCTGGTTCTGCGCGAGGAACGGCACGGCGAACATCCACAGCTGGTTCTTCACCGGGCTGACCATCAGGATCAGGGTCGGGATCATCGGCAGCAGCACCAGCACGCCCATGTAGCTCTGCGCCTCCTTCACCGACTTCGCGCCGGCCGCGATGAAGGTCAGCAGCGAGGCGCCGATGAACACCATCGGCAGCAGGATGAACAGCATCTTGGCGATCGCCGGGCCGCCGACGTCCATCTGCCGGCCGATGCCGGGCGACAGCTGCGCGCCGATCTTGAACGACACCATGGTCAGCAGCAGCGCGGCGACGCCGACCGCGCAGGCTGCGGCGATCTTGCCGCTGACCAGCGCGCCGCGCTTGGCCGGCGTGGCCAGCAACGGCTCGAGCGACTGCCGCTCGCGCTCGCCGGCGGTGGTGTCGACCACCAGCTGCACCGTGCCCAGGAACGCACTGAGGATCAGCAGGTAGGGCAGGAACGAGAGCGCGAGGCCCTTGCGCGCTTCCGGCGTCGACAGGTCCTTGTGCGACGCGATCACCGGCGCCGCGACCGAGGGACTCACGCCGCGCGCGAGCAGGCGCAGTGCGCCCGTTTCCTGCCGGTAGAGGTCGATCGCCGCCTCCACGCGCTTGACCGGGATCTTCGAGTCCTCGCGCGTGGAGTCGTGCACGATCTCCACCAGCGCCGGCGTGCCCTCGCGCCAGTGCGCGGCGAACTGCGGCTCGATGCGCAGGTACACATCCTCGTCCTGGTCGCGGATCGCCGCGTCCGGATCCTCGTCCAGCACCTTGCGGGTGATGCCCTGCCCGGCCAGCCATGCGACCAGGTTCGGCGCGCGTTCCGCACCCACGATCGCGATGGCGAGCGGCTTCTCGATCTGGCTCTTGGCGCGGCTTTCGGCGAGCGTGCCGAGGCCGATCACCAGGATCGGCGTCAGCAGCGGGCTCAGTACCAGCGCGAGCAGCAGCGTGCGGCGGTCGCGCACCAGCTCGCGCAGCTCCTTCATCCACACGACCAGCACGGTTCTCATCATCGACGCCTTCATGCGTGCAGTCCCTCTTCCGATCCGATCAGGCGGACGAACGCGTCCTCCAGGTTCGCTTCGCCGGTCTGGGCGCGCAGCTCGTCGGCCGTGCCCTGCGCGACCACCCTGCCGTGCGCGATCACCACGATGCGGTCGCACAGCGCGGCGACCTCCTGCATGATGTGGCTGGAAAAGATCACGCAGCGGCCTTCGGCGCGCAGCTGCTTCAGGAATTCGCGCAGCCCGCGCGTGGTCATCACGTCGAGGCCGTTGGTCGGCTCGTCGAGGATGACGTTCTTCGGGTCGTGCACCAGCGCGCGCGCGATCGCGGTCTTGGTGCGCTGGCCCTGGCTGAAGCCTTCCGTCTGCCGGTCGAGGAAATCCTCCATCTGCAGCGCGGCGGCGAGCCGGCGCGTGCGCTCCTCGATGCGCTTCGGATCGAGCCCGTGCAGTTCGCCGAAGTAGCGGATGTTCTCGCGCGCGGTCAGGCGCTTGTACACGCCGCGCGCGTCGGGCAGCACGCCGAGCGCGCGCCGCGCCGCCTCCGGCTGCGTGGCGACGTCGATGCCGTCGACGAGCACGCGCCCGCTTTCGGGCTGCATCAGCGTGTAGAGCATGCGCAGCGTGGTGGTCTTGCCGGCGCCGTTCGGGCCGAGCAGGCCGGTGATCTCGCCGTCGCGCGCGGTGAAGCCGACGTCGTCCACCGCGACCACGCGGGCCTTCTCCCTGCCCCGGCCGGGGAAGGTCTTGCGCAGGTGTTCTGCTTCGATCATGTCGAATGTTCCTGGTGTGCGCTCAGGGTTCCCAGCCGTTGAAGCTGGTGAACGGCGGCGTGTAGGGCAGGGTGTCGAGGCACTTCGCGTCGAGCGCCTTCGCATCGCGGGTGTCGAGGAACTGCGCGACCAGCTTGGGCATGCAGCCCGCGCCGATGACGTTGTGGCCCTGTCCGCGCAGCACGAACAGGCGCGCGCGCGGCAGCGTCGCGACGACGGCCTTGCCGTAGCGCGGCGGCGTGACCGGATCGAATTCGCCTTCCAGCACCATCGCCGGCACGTCGCCCTCGAGCGGCGCGTGGAAGTCGGCGGGCATCGTGCCCTTCGGCCACACCGCGCACTGCGCGCCGAGGTCGGCCGCGAAGGTGTTGCCGAGCAGCGAGCCGTCCTGCGCGGGATCGGCCTTGAAGCCGGCCGCGTCCTCGCTGCACACGACCGACAGCTGCATGCCCATCGCCATCTGCTCGGCCATCTTGCCGTGCAGCATCCTGGCCATCGCCATGAGCGTGTCGTAGCGGCCTTCCGAGGCTTCCTTGAGCTGTAGCGGCAGCACCGAGGCGGCCAGCGGCGTATAGGCGAACAGGCGGATCAGGCCGGCGACGTGCTCGGGCCTGAGCGTGTCCTCGTGCCATTCGCCGGTGCTGGCGTCGCGGTAGCGCACGCTCGGCGGCGCGCTGCGCAGCTTCGCCATCAGGGCGTCGAGGCGCGAGCGCGGATCGCCCAGCGCCTTCGCGCAGGCCGGCACCTTGCCGCACTGGCCGAACTGCAGGTCCAGCGCCTGTTCGAGGTTCTGCGCGAACTCGTTGCCGAGATAGAGCGTATTCGGCGCGACCGAGTCGAGCACCAGCGCGCGCGCGTGCTGCGGATAGCGGCGTGCGTACTGCTGGGCGACGCGGGTGCCGTAGGAGATGCCGATGAGGTCGATCTGCGCCGCGCCGATCGCCGCGCGCACCGCGTCGAGGTCGCGGATCGCGTCGCTGGTCGTGTAGAAGCGCAGGTCGGCCCTCGGCTGCAGTTGCGCCAGGCAGCGCTGGGCGAGCGTGCGTGCCTGCGTTGCGTCGTCGCCGCCGGCGCCTTCTTCCTGCTCGGCTTCCTCCTTGCACGCCAGCGGATTCGACTTGCCGGTGCCGCGCTGGTCGACCAGGATCACGTTGCGCTTCTTGAGGATCCCGGCGAACGCGGGCGCGACCTGCGGAAAGGTGTCCGTCGCCGACTGGCCGGGGCCGCCGGCGAGCATGAACACCGGATCGGGCTCGGTCGGGTTCTCGTCGCCGGCCGGTACCCACGCGATGTTGAGCGCGATGCGACGACCGTGCGGCGCGGCCGGATCCTCCGCCACCGACAGCGTGCCGCACTGCGCCTCGACGCCGCTGGCGCCGAGCGCCGGCGACAGCGTGCAGGGCGTGAACGCGATCGTGCCGAGCTTGCGCGGCGGCGGTTTCGTCGCCGCGACGGCGTGCGGATGCGAGGGCGCGGCGCCGGGCGTCTGCGCGTGGTCGCGGTGGAAGCGGTAGGCGAGCACGCCGACCAACAGCACCAGCGTCAGGAGGGTTCTCAGCTTGCGGGACATGCGGGTTCCCCGACGACTCAGTGGTGCGGTGGGCGCGCGCCGCGGCGTGCGCGGGCGAGGAAGGCGATACCGATCGCGATGAAGGCGGGGCCGATGGTGAGGAAGGCGGCCTGGTGGGTGGCCAGGCCCACGCCCAGGAAGACCAGGCCGAGCATCAGGTAGGGAAACCTCGCCGCGCGTGGGCGCGTGCCGCCGGCATCGGATTGCGGGGTTGGTGCCATGGACGTCACCTCATGGGTCATCGGGAAGGAAGATCGCTTCGAGCGGTTGCCCGAACAGGCGTGCGATACGGAAGGCGAGCGGCAGGCTCGGGTCGTACTTGCCGGTTTCGATGGCGTTGACGGTCTGGCGCGAGACCGCCAGCCGTTCGGCCAGTTCGCCCTGGGACCAGCCCTGCGCCTCGCGCAGTTCGCGCACGCGGCTGTCCATCAGGCGTAGCGGCGGTTGACCAGGATCTTGGCGAAGCCGTACACGAGGCAGACCAGCGGGAAGACCCAGATCATGGCCACGCCCGACGGGACGTCGATGACCTTCGCCTGCTGCAGAAAGCCGGCGGTGAGGTAGCCGAGCGACACCAGCAGCGTCGCGACGCTCACCGCCTCGAGTTCGATCCGCCGCTGAAGCTCGTCGGCGTCGCGGATGCGGCGCACGATCGCGCGCATCGCGAAGGCGACCGGCGGCACGGGCATCAGCGCGATGAGCGCGCGCAGCACCGGCGCGTCGACGCGCTTGAGCAGATACACCGAGCCGATCACCGTGACCACGTACAGCCCCATCGCCGGCACGAACTCGCGCAGGTAGCGGCGGCGCTGTTCCGGCGTGGCGCTGTCGCAGGCATCGGGCAGGCGCGCCTTCAACGCCGCGCCGAGCAGGCAGCCGATCGCCAGGCCGTAGAGCACGCCCCGCACGAAGTCGGGCAGCGCCTGCGGGGCGAAGTGATCGGCGGCCAGGGCGCTCGCCAGCAGCACCAGGCCAACGGCGGCGAAGCGGCGGGAAACGCGGGACATACGGGACAGCCTGTCAAAGGTGCTTGACAGGACGATAGGCCGGCCACCGGGCGTCTGTCAAGGGTTCTTGACAGGAGCCCATGCGGCCGTTCGGGCGGCCGCCATGCCTGGCCGGCTACTTGTTGCTGATGTATTTCTCGCGGCGGATCTGCGCGACCGGCAGGCCGAAGCCCTTCAGCTCCTCGAAGCAGGCGTCGACCATGTTCGGGTTGCCGCAGAGATACGCGATGTCGCCTTCGGCATGCGGCGCGAACCCGGGCAGGAACTGCTGCACGTAGCCGTGGCGCACGTCGGCGTGCGCGTGCGGCGAGGCCGGGTCGGGCAGCTCGCGCGAAAAGCAGGGCACGAAGCGGAAGTGTTGCGGATGCTTGTCGGCGAAGGCGCGGAATTCGTCGCCGTACAGCAGTTCCACCGGCGCGCGCGCGCCGAACAGCAGCACGACCTCGATGCCGCGCTGCGCGATCAGCTGCTCGAGCTGCGGCAGCATCGCGCGATAGGGCGTCACGCCGGTGCCGGTGCCGATCAGGAGGTAGCGCCGGTTGGCGTCGCCCGGCATCAGGCAGAAGCGGCCGTAGGGGCCGCTCGCGTCGACGTGGCCGCCAAGCGGCAGGTTCTCGAACAGCGCCGTCGCCGCGCCGCCGGCGACGTAGCTGACCGCGATCTCGACCTGCTCGCCGGGGCCGATCGCGTGGTCGTGGATGGTCGCCAGCGAGTACGAGCGCTTGGTCGCGGTGCCGTCGGCGTAGGTGAAATGCACCTGCAGGAACTGGCCTGGGATGAAGTCGAGCGGCTGGCCGTCGTCGCGCACGAACGACAGATGCGCGACGCTCGGGGCGAGCATGCGCCGCGACACCAGCTTCAGCGGGAAATGGACGATGGCCACGGACGGGAGTGAATGCAGGGTGGAGGCGGCGCGGGACGCACGAACGCGCGTCCATGCAACGCACCGTGGCCGGGATGGCCCCACGGGGCCGCCTATACTACCGGCTCTGCCGCGGCAGCCGCGGCCACGGGTGTGCCAATGGCGTCTTCCCCCACTTCCGAGCAGCGCGCGCCGGCCCTGTCCGTGCGCGACCTGCGCAAGACCTACGACAACGGCGTGCAGGCGCTCAAGGGCGTCTCGCTCGACGTGCAGCCGGGCGACTTCTACGCCCTGCTCGGCCCCAACGGCGCCGGCAAGTCGACCCTGATCGGCATCGTCAGCTCGCTGGTCAACAAGAGCGCGGGCGAGGTGCGCGTGTTCGGCGTCGACATCGCCACCGACCGCGACGCGGCGATGCGCCTGATCGGCCTGGTGCCGCAGGAACTGAACTTCAACATGTTCGAGAAGCCGCTCGACATCCTGGTCAACTACGCGGGCTTCTACGGCATCCCGCGCGCCGAGGCGGTGCCGCGCGCGGAGGAGGAACTCAAGCGCGCGCAGCTGTGGGACAAGGCCGACAAGATGTCGCGCACGCTGTCGGGCGGCATGAAACGCCGCCTGATGATCGCCCGCGCGATGATGACGCGGCCGCGCCTGTTGATCCTCGACGAGCCGACCGCCGGCGTCGACATCGAGATCCGCCGCGGCATGTGGAAGACCCTGCGGGAGATCAACGCCGCCGGCACCACCATCATCCTGACCACGCACTACCTCGAGGAAGCCGAGAACCTGTGCCGGCACCTCGCGATCATCGACAAGGGCACCATCGTCGAGCAGGGACCGATGAAGGCGCTGCTCGCCAAGCTCGACGTCGAGGGCTTCCTGTTCGACGTCGACGGCGGCATCCCGGCGACGCTGCCCGACATCGCCGGCGCGTCGCTGACCGCCGCCGACGACCACACGCTCGACCTCGAGATGCCGCGCGCGATGGACCTCAACCGCGTGTTCGCCGCGCTCGACGCCGCCGGCATCCGCGTGCGCTCGATGCGCACCAAGTCCAACCGCCTGGAGGAGCTGTTCGTGCGCCTGACCGGGCAGCAGGACGCCGCGCAGGGGAAGGCCGCATGAACGCACCCGACCGCATCGCCACGACGGTGCTGACGCACCCCGACGACAGCTTCCGCCGCAACCTCGTCGCGCTCGGCACCATCGCGCGCCGCGAGGTCCAGCGCATCCTGCGCATCTGGACGCAGACGCTGATCCCGCCGGCGATCACGATGACGCTGTACTTCCTGATCTTCGGCGGCCTGATCGGCTCGCGCGTCGGCACGATGGACGGCATCCGCTACATGGACTTCATCGTGCCGGGCCTGGTGATGATGAGCATCATCCAGAACAGCTACGGCAACATCTCCTCCAGCTTCTTCGGCGCCAAGTTCGGCCGCCACGTCGAGGAACTGCTGGTCAGTCCGATGCCGCACTGGGTGATCCTCACCGGCTATGTCGCCGGCGCGGTGCTGCGCGGCGTGATGGTCGGCGCGATCGTGCTGCTGATCGCGATGTTCTTCACGCCCGTGCGCATGCCGCATCCCTTCATCACCCTCACCACGGTGCTGTTCGGCGCGACCATCTTCGGCCTCGCCGGCTTCATCAACGCGGTGTACGCGAAGAAGTTCGACGACATCGCGATCGTGCCGACCTTCATCCTGACGCCGCTCACCTATCTCGGCGGCGTGTTCTATTCGGTCAAGCTGCTGCCCGCGTGGGCGGAAGCCGGCACCCACCTGAACCCCATCTTCTACATGGTCAACGCCTTCCGCTACGGCCTGCTCGGCGTCACCGACGTGCGGTTGTGGGTCGCCTACACGCTGATGCTGGCGTTCACGCTGGCGCTGGGCGCGATCGGCCTGTGGTTGCTGCGGCGCGGGGTCGGCCTGCGCAGCTGAGGAACACGGAGCCCGCCATGCGCCGCCTCGTCGCCTGCCTGTTCGTGCTGACGTGCGCCGGCTGCGGGCCGATCGGCCACCCCGCCGGTTACGTGCCCGATGCCGAGCGCAACGCGCGCACCGAAGCGGACATCGCCCTCGCCAACCGGGCGGCATCTCCCGATGCGGCGGTGACGGCCGGTGTCGCAGGGGCGGCAGGGCCCGGCGGCGTGGAAGGCGCGATCAGCCCGATTCCCGCCTTCCGCGGCGGCGATGCGCGCTGGCGCATGGAGATCCAGTCGGTCGGCGACCTCCGCCATGACGTCACCCTGCGCCAAGGCCGCGCGCGCCTGCAGGGGACGCTGACCTACCGCCCGGTCCCGGGCGTCGGCGAGAGCGGCCCGTTCGACCTCGACGGCACGCTCTACATGCCGCGCGGCGACGCGGCGATGCATGTGCACCTCGAGCGCGATCCCTGCCTGGATGCGCGCGGCGCGCACGCGTGGAAGGTGCAGGTCTTCGTCGACGGGCAGGCGCCGCGCGCCGGATGCGGCGATATCGCGATGTGAGGTCGCAACCGACGCCTAAGCGGGACTACCGCCTGGGCGCCGATGTCGCGCAACCCGCTTTCGCGACCGAATCTCGAGCGTCAACGCTGTGGCAGCCGGAAGAAGTCGCGCGCCGTCGCCGTCGTCCGCGCCGCCGTCGCCGCGACCTCCTCGCCGCGATCGCGCGCCAGTTCGCCGACGATGTGCGCGAGGTACATCGGTTCGTTGCGGCGATGCGAAGGTTGCGGCTTCACCGTGCGCGGCAGCAGGTAGGGCGCGTCGGTCTCGATCATCAACCGGCCTGCCGGCACGCTCCGCACCAGCTCGCGCAGGTGAGCGCCGCGCCGCTCGTCGCACAGCCAGCCGGTGATGCCGATGTGCCAGTCGTGGTCGAGGCAGTCGAACAGTTCCTCGCGCGTGCCGGTGAAGCAGTGCACCACCGCCTGACCGATGCGGCCTTCGAACCCGCGCATGATCGCCACGAAGTCGGCGTGCGCGTCGCGCTGGTGCAGGAACAGCGGCTTGGGCGTGCCGCCCGCCGCGAGGTCGGCGGCGATCTGCAACTGGCGCTCGAAGGCCTTGCGCTGCGCCGGGCGCGGCGAAAAATCGCGGAAGTAGTCGAGCCCGCATTCGCCGACCGCGACGACTTCCGGATGCGCGAGCAGCGCGCGCATCTCCGCGTCGCATTCGGCGGTGTATTCGACCGCGTGGTGCGGGTGCACGCCGGCGGTGGCGAACAGCTCGCCCGGGTGCGCCTGCGCGAGCGCCAGCGCCTTCGGCGAATGCTCGCGGCTGGCGCCGGTGACGACCATCTGCGCCACGCCGGCGTCGCGCGCGCGCTGCAGCACGGCGGCACGGTCGTGGTCGAAGCTGTCGTGGGTGAGGTTGGCGCCGATGTCGATCAGTTGCATGGCGCCAATGGTAACAACCGCGTTTGCCGCGACGGGCGCGTGCGCGCTCGAGGAGAGCGCGTTGACCGAGCCGTTGGGGAACCGGGTGAGGTCGCCGCTGGTGCATGCAGGCGCATTCACCGGGGTTGCGACGGGCCGCAGGGGCGCGGCGACACCATCGGCAACCCGGCTGCGGCATGCTGGCGGCATGACGGGGACCGACAAGCCCTTCGCGCCTGCCTGCGAGCGCAACCGCGAGCCGATCCTGGCGGTGCTGCGCACGCACTTCGCGGGCGCCCGCCGCGTGCTCGAGATCGGCAGCGGCACCGGCCAGCATGCGGTGCATTTCGCCGCGGCGATGCCGTGGCTGGAGTGGCAGTGCTCGGATGTCGAAGCCAACCTGCCGGGCATCCGCGCATGGCTCGACGACGCGCGCCTGCCGAACACGCCGCCGCCGATCACGCTCGACGTGCGCGACGCGTGGCCGGTCGCGCACCACGACGCAGTCTTCAGCGCCAACAGCCTGCACATCATGGGCTGGGAGGAAGTCGAGGCATTCTTCGCCGGCGTCGACCGCGCGCTCGGAGACGCGGGTTCGCGCACCGGCACGCTGGTGGTGTACGGGCCGTTCAACTACGGCGGCGCGTACACCAGCGAGAGCAACCGCGCGTTCGACGACTGGCTGAAGGCGCGGGATCCGCGCTCGGGCATCCGTGATGTCGCGGCGGTCGATGCGCTCGCGCACGGCGTCGGCCTGCGCCTGACCGACGACATGGCGATGCCGGCCAACAACCGCTGCCTGGTCTGGCGCCGCGTGTAGGAGCGAGCGCATGGGCGCGTCGGGCGGGAGCGTGACGCAATCCCGCCGGCCATGCCGAATGGGAGGTGCGCGGTGGCGGTGCGCCCGTAGGATGCGGGGGTTCGCCACGCGCGCTTGTCCACCAAGGGGTCCGCATGCTTCGTCCTGCCCGCCGTCTGCTGCCCGTGCTGTGCGCACTGGCCCTGTCCTCGCCAGCCTTCCACCCGAAGGTCGCCTTCGCCCAGGACGCGCCGCCGCCGATGCTGAGCACGCAGGTGCCGGTGCCGGCCGACACGCCGTACGCGCCGGGTGCGATCCAGCTGCAGGTCGATGCCACCGACCTCGCGCAGCGCATCTTCCGCATGCGCGAGACCATCCCGGTGCAGGCTGGCGCGCTCACGCTGCTGTATCCGCAGTGGTTGCCGGGCAATCATTCCGACAGCGGCCCGATCGACAAGCTCGCCGGCCTCACGATCACCGCCGACGGGAAGAAGCTCGCGTGGACGCGCGACCCGCTCAACGTCTATGCGTTCCATGTCGAGGTACCGCAGGGCGTGACGTCGGTCGTCGCCGAGTACCAGTCCCTGACCGCCACCGACAGCAGCCAGGGCCGCGTGGTGATGACGCCGGCCATGCTCAACCTGCAGTGGAACGCGGCGGTGCTGTATCCGGCCGGCCACTACGCGCGCCGCATCGACTACGCGGCGAGCGTGACCTATCCGGCTGGCTGGCAGGCCAACAGCGCGCTCGACGTCGAGCGCCGCGACGGCGACACCGTGCACTACCGGACCGTGCCGCTCGACATCCTGGTCGATTCGCCGATCTACGCCGGGCGCTATTTCAAGACGATCGACCTCACCCCGGCCGGTGCGAAGGTGCCGGTGCACCTCGACGTCATCGCCGACGCGGCGAAGTTCCTCGAGACCAAGCCCGAGCAGCTGCAGCAGCACCGCAACCTGGTGACGCAGGCGCTCAAGCTCTACGGCGCACAGCACTACGACCATTACGACTTCCTGTTCTCGCTGTCCGACCAGATGGGCGGCAACGGCCTGGAGCACCAGCGCTCCAGCGAGGATGGCGAGGACACCGGCTACTTCAAGGACTGGGATCCTAAGATCGGTTTCAGCGACCTGCTCGCGCACGAGTACACGCACTCGTGGAATGGCAAGTACCGTCGCCCCGCCGACCTGTGGACGCCCAACTACAACGTGCCGATGCAGGGCAGCCTGCTGTGGGTGTACGAGGGCCAGACGCAGTACTGGGGCAACGTGCTGACCGGCCGTTCGGGGATGCGGCCGCAGCAGGCGTCGCTCGATGCGCTCGCGCTGGTCGCGGCGAGCTATCGCGACAACCGGCCCGGCCTGGCCTGGCGCGCGGTGCAGGACACGACCAACGACCCGGTCATCGCCAAGCGCCGGCCCAAGCCCTACCGCAACTACCAGCTGAGCGAGGACTATTACTCCGCCGGGCAGATGATCTGGCTGGAAGCGGACGTGCGCATCCGCACGCTCACCCACGGCACGAAATCGCTGGATGATTTCGCGCACGCGTTCTTCGGCGCCAACGACGGCCAGTGGACGGTGCAGGACACCTACACCTTCGACGACGTGGTGAAGACGCTCGACGGCGTCGTCCACGCCGATTGGGCGAGGTTCCTGCGCGACCGCCTCGACGGCAAGGTGCCGCTGACCGGCGGCATCGAGGCGGGCGGCTGGAAGCTGGTCTACGCCGACGAACCGAACGCCTACGCGAAGGGCCTGGCCAAGGACGCCAAGGGCGCGGCGGACTTCGTCTATTCGCTCGGCCTGTCGCTCGCCAAGGACGGCAAGGTCAACGAGGTGCGCTGGGACAGCCCGGCGTTCAACGCGGGCCTCGGCAGCGGCATGACGATCGTCGCGGTCAACGACCTCGAGTACGGCAAGGACACGCTCGCCGACGCGATCAAGGCGGCGAAGACCGACAAGGCGCCGATCCGCCTGCTGGTGAAGGAGTTCGACCACTACCGCACGATCGCGCTCGACTACCACGGCGGCCTGCGCTACCCGCGCCTGGAGCGCATCACCGGCACGCCGGACTACCTGACGAAGATCTTCGCGCCGCGCTAGGAAACCGTGCCACTGCGACCGTCCGCGGCGTCGACATCCGCCGCGGACGGTTCGCTGGTTTGAGGAAGTGCTAGGGAAGCGCCCGCAACGCCGTCATCCCGCGTAATGGCGATCCGCGACCTGCAACGCGTCGTCGATGATCGCCAGCCCGTCGCGCAATGCCTGCCCATCGATGACCAGCGGCGGCACGACGTGGATGCGGTTGGCGACCACGAACGGCCATAGCCCGCGCTGCTTGCAGGCGGCATCGATTTCGGCCATCGGCGCGGCGGCGGCGCCGTTGGCGTTGAACGGCACGAGCGGCTCGCGGGTCGCGCGGTCGCGCACCAGTTCGATCGCCCAGAACGCGCCGAGCCCGCGCACGTCGCCGACCGCGGGATGCCGCGCCTGCATCGCCCGCAGCGCGGGTCCGATGATCTCCTCGCCCAGCCGGTGCGCGCGTTCGATGAGGCCTTCTTCCTCGTAGATGCGGATGCATGCGACGGCCGCCGCGCACGCCAGCGGATGGCCGGAGTAGGTCAGTCCACCGGGATAGGGGCGCGTCGCGAAGCTGTCGGCGACCGCATCGCGCATCAGCACGCCGCCGAGCGGCACGTAGCCGGAGTTCACGCCCTTGGCGAAGGTGATCAGGTCCGGCACCACGCCCCAGCGGTCGACCGCGAACCATTCGCCGCAGCGGCCGAACCCCGCCATCACCTCGTCGGCGATCATCAGGATGCCGTGCGCGTCGCACAGCGCGCGCACGCCCTCGAGGTAGCCGTCGGGCGGCACGAGGATGCCGTTGGAACCGACCACCGTCTCGAGCAGGATGGCCGCGATCCCCTGCGCGCCTTCGACCATGATCGTGTCGGCGAGATGCGCGAGCGCGCGCCCGCACTCCTCCGCGGCATCGCGCGCATGAAACGCCGAGCGGTAGGGATACGGGCCCCAGAAGCGCGCGAATCCCGGTGCGACCGGCTCGGACGCCCAGCGCCGCGGGTCGCCCGTCGCGGCGATCGCGCCCGCGGTCGCGCCGTGGTAGCTGCGGTAGGCGGTCAGCACCTTGTGCCGGCCAGTGTGCAGGCGGGCCATGCGGATCGCGTTCTCGATCGCTTCGGCGCCGCCGTTGGTGAAGAACACGCGGTTGAGATCGCCGGGCGCGCGTCCGGCGATCAGGCGCGCGGCCTCGCTGGTGGCGGTGTTGGCGTGGTAGGGCGCCAGCGTGCACAGCGTGTCGGCCTGCGCCTTGATCGCAGCGACCAGCTTCGGATGCTGGTGGCCGACGTTGACGTTGACCAGCTGGCTGGAGAAGTCGAGCCAGCGCCGGCCCGTCTCGTCGGTGAACCAGGCGCCTTCGGCGCCGGTGACCACCACAGGATCCAGATCGCGGTGCGCGGACCAGGGATGCAGCACATGCCGGCGATCGTCGCGGCGCGCGACCGAAGCGGCGTCGGCGCGGGACGGGATGGCCGCGTCGTGGTGGATGCCGTCGCTGCTCATCGCGCCCTCGTGCTCAGGGGATGAAGGTCTGCGCCGGATCGTCGAAGGACTTGAACTCCAGTGCGTTGCCCGACGGATCGAACAGGAACATCGTCACGTGCTGGCCGGGCTTGCCCTTCAGGCGCAGGTGCGGCTCCTCGTGGAAGGCGACGCCCGCCGCCTTCAGGCGCATGGCGAGCGTTTCCCAGGCGGTGCGGTCGAGGTTCATGCCGAAGTGCGGGACGGGGACCGCCTCGCCGTCGAACCGGCCGCCCTGCAGCGGCGTGCCTTCGGCGGAGATGTGCGCGACGAGGTGGTGGCCGAAGAAATCGAAGTCCTGGTAGGTCGCGTCGCTCCTGCCGCGCGGGCAGCCGATCACGTCACCGTAGAAACGTCGCGCCTCGTCGAGGTCGCGCACCGGGAAGGCGAGGTGGAACTGCGCGCCCATGGCGGTATCCCGCGCTACGACAGCGTGTCCCGTCGCGGCGCGCACGCGTCGAGGATGTTGCGCCAGAACAGGTTCCACGCGGTGATGCTGTGCTGGTAGCCGCTGGCCAGGTCCGCGAGCACGTGCGGATCGTCCTGCAGGTAGTCGTCGATCGCCCGGCGCGTCAGTTCGCCGTGCAGGAGGTCCTGCTCGCCGGTATGGATCGTCCAGAATTCCCAGTCGATGCGCGCCGCGTGCTCGCGCATGTACGGATGCGCGCGCAGGTGTTCGAACATCACCGACAGGTAGGTCTGGCACAGGCACTCGCCGCCCATCCCGCGCAGGCCCACGCCGAAGGCGGCGCTGCGGCGATGCAGGTCGTCGGTCAGCGCGCCGAGCACCTCGCGGTTCGCGGGCAGGCGTTGCGCGAGCTGCCCGGGTTCGACGCCGATGCTCGCCAGGAAGCGATCGTAGACCTCCGGATGCGCCCGCGATGCATCGCCGTCGCCCAGCTCCTCGGCGAGGATCCGGCCCAGCAGGCTGCGCAGGCCGCCGAAGGGCAGCCTGGCGATCAGCACCGCGAGGTCGCTGATGTAGTCGATGGTGAAGAAGCGGTACTGGGTGCAGAAGCGCCGCAGTGCTTCCACCGGCAGTTGCGGCAGCACCCGCATCCTGTGCTCGGCGAGCGCCTCGGTCGCTTCCTTCGCGGCGTCCGCAAAGCGCCAGAACGACGGCCGGTCCCAGGCGTCGGCGTGCGGCGGCATGATCGGCCGGACCAGCTGGGCTGAAGCGATTTCGTTTTTGAGGAGCATCGCATCCGATCCGGAGAGGCCGCGCATCGCGGTGGCGACGTACGCATGGGACGCATGTCGTGCGGCGAGCATAGCCACGCGCACGGCCGCATCGCTTCACCTCGCCTTCACTGCCCGCGACGGGTTGCTGGCCGCGGATCCGCTCATGCGGCGTTTTTCGGCGTCGGCGAATCGGTCGCCCGCGCGCATCAACTCAACGGCAGGCTGAAGCGCCTTGACGCAATCCAACCGCGCAAGCGGCCACAATCGACGCGAATGCACGCCAGCGGGTAATGGCGATGGAAAAAGCGCGCGACACCACAGACTGCGTGAACCTGCTCTGGACCGGCGGGTGGGACTCGACGTTCCGCCTGCTCCAGCTGCTGTTGCTGTATCGGCTGCCGGTCGTGCCGTATTACCTGGAAGACCCCACGCGGGCCTCGACGCCGGTCGAACTGCGGACGATCGAACGCATCGGCGCGCACCTGCGCGCGACCTATCCGCACGTGCGCGGGCTGCTGCAGCCGCTGCGCGTCGCCACGACGGCGAGCGTCGCGCCGGTCGCCGAGATCGATGCCGCCCTGGATGAGATCCGCGAGCGCGTCTTCATCGGCAGCCAGTACGCGTGGCTCCCCGCGTTCTGCAGACAGCGCGGCATCGCCGACATGGAGATCGGCGTGCACCTGGACGACAAGGTACGGACGCTCGTGCGCCCGTATGCGCTGGAGTTCGCGCATCCCGGCGGCTTCCGCAGCGTCCGCGTGGATCCGGCGTACGCGGACACCGCGGAGTTCCGCCTGTTCCGCTACTTCAGTTTCCCGCTGTTCCACCTCGACAAGCGCACGATGGCGAGGCTGGCCGCGGCCGAAGGCTGGAGCGCCATCATGGACATGACCTGGTTCTGCCACTCGCCGGTGCGCGGCGCGCCCTGCGGGATCTGCGCGCCCTGCGTCTACACCATCGAGGAAGGGCTCGCCTACCGCGTGCCGGCACCACGCCGCGCGCTGTCCCTGCTGTACCGCCGCCTCGTCCTGCCACTGAAGGATCCGTCGCGGCGGATCCGCCGCGCCCTGCGTGGACAATGCGAAGCGCGCCGCAGGATCGCGCCGCGCGTCGAAGAACGCTGAGGCGGCGCGCCGGTCAGGCTGCCGCCTGCTCCGCGCGCACCGGATGCGCCCATTCCGCCAGCAGGGCCGCCTCGCGCGCCTTGGCCTTGTGCAGGTGCGCTTCCTTGACGTGGCCGTAGCCGCGGATCTGTTCGGGGATCGACGCCAGTTCCACCGCGAGCGCGAGGTTGTCGGCGTGCAGCGCCGGCAGCAGCGTGTCGATGAGGTCGAAGTAATCGCGCACCAGCTGGCGTTCCATGCGCCGCTCGGCGGTGCGGCCGAACACGTCGAGCGTGGTGCCGCGCAGGAACTTCAGCTTCGCCAGCAGCCTGAAGGCGCCGAACACCCACGGCCCGTACTCGCGCTTCAGCAGCCGTCCCTGCGCGTCCTTCTTCGCCAGCAGCGGCGGCGCGAGATGGAACTTGAGCTTGAAGTCGCCTTCGAACTGCTGCGCGATGCGGCGCTGGAACTCCCCGCTGGTGTACAGGCGCGCGACCTCGTATTCATCCTTGTAGGCCATGAGCTTGAACGCATGGCGCGCGACGGCCTCCGCGAGCGCGGTGCTGCCCGGTGCGCGTTCGGCTTCCACGCTCCGCACGCGCGCGACGAGGTCGGCATAGCGACGTGCGTACTTCGCGTCCTGGTAGTCGGTGAGGAAGCCGGCGCGACGGGCGACGACTTCATCGAGCGAGCGCGACAGCCGTGCGTCGTCCAGCGGCTGGAAGGCGACGTCGCCGCCGTGCGCGGGCACGCGGCGCGCGGCTGCCACCGACGTGGGCTTCGGCGCCACGTTGGTGCCCCATTCGTGGCCCTCCCACTCGCCCGGTGCCAGCACCGGCAGCTCGTGCACCTCGCCGGCGCCGCGTCGCGGCGCGATGCCGGCGGCTTCGAGCACGGTGGCGAGATCCAGCGCGGCGAGGCGACCCCAGGCGAACGCGGTTTTGTTCATCTCGATCGCGGCACCGTTGAGCTCGATGGCCCGCATCAGCGACGCGTGCGACAGCGGCACCAGGCCCTGCTGCCAGGCGTAACCGAGGATGAAGAGGTTGGTGGCGATGGCGTCGCCGAGCAGCGCGGTGGCGAGCTGGGTCGCGTCGACCACGGACAGGTGCCCATCCGTCTGCGCGTCGCCGCCGAGCGCGCGGCGCACCGCATCGACGATGTCGGCGGCGGGGAACTGCATGTCCGGGCGGGTCGTGAAGGTGCCCGGCATCGCCTCGTAGCTGTTGAGCACGACGTGCGAGCGGCCGGCGCGCAGCTTCGACAGCGCCCAGTAGTCGTTGACCACGACCATGTCGCAGCCGAGCACGAGGTCGGCTTCGCCCGCGGCGATGCGCACGGCGTGGATCTCGGACGGCGTCCTGGCGATGCGGATGTGCGTCGTCACCGCGCCGCCCTTCTGCGCGAGGCCGGTCTGGTCGAGCACGCTCGCGCCCTTGCCCTCGAGGTGCCCGGCCATGCCGAGCAGCGCGCCGATGGTGACGACGCCGGTGCCGCCGACGCCGGTGATGAGGATGTTCCAGGGCTGGGCAAGATCGGAACGGATCGACGGCGCCGGCAGGTCGGCGAGGCGATCGGCCGCCGACACTTTCCTGCCCTTCTTCAGCGTGCCGCCTTCGACGGTGACGAAGCTCGGGCAAAAACCCGACACACAGGAGAAGTCCTTGTTGCAGTTGCTCTGGTCGATCTCGCGCTTGCGGCCGAACTCGGTCTCCTTCGGCAGCACCGACACGCAGAACGACTTCTGCCCGCAGTCGCCGCAGCCTTCGCACACCAGTGAATTGATGACCACGCGCTTGTTCGGGTCGGCCATCTTCCCGCGCTTGCGGCGGCGGCGCTTCTCGGTGGCGCAGGTCTGGTCGTAGATCAGGATGGAGACGCCCTTCACTTCGCGCAGGCGCTTCTGCACGGCGTCGAGCTGCTTGCGATCGAGGAACTCGACGCCGGTGGGGAAGACCGACGGATCGCTCCACTTGCCGATGTCGTCGCTCACCACGACGATCGCCTGCACGCCTTCGGCGCGCATCTGCTGCGCGATCTGCGGCACCGACAGCGTGCCGTCGACCGGCTGGCCGCCGGTCATCGCGACCGCGTCGTTGTAGAGGATCTTGTAGGTGATGTTGACGCCGGCGGCGATGGCCTGGCGGATGGCCAGCGAGCCGGAATGGAAGTAGGTGCCGTCGCCGAGGTTCTGGAACACGTGTTCGGTCGCGGTAAACGCCGCCTGCCCCGCCCACGTCACGCCTTCACCGCCCATGTGCGTGAACGTGTCCGTGCTGCGGTCCATCCACGTGACCATGTAGTGGCAGCCGATGCCGCCGAGCGCGCGGCTGCCGTCCGGCACGACGGTGGACGTGTTGTGCGGGCAGCCCGAGCAGTAGTGCGGCACGCGTGGAAACTGCGCGCGCGGCAGCGCGAGTTCGGATTCCTTCTGCTCCATCCAAGCCAGCACGGCGCGAATCTGTTCCGAGTCATGGAACTTCTGGATGCGCCGCGCGATGACCTTGGCGATGCGCGCAGGCGTCAGCTCGGACGTCGACGGCAGGATCCACTCGCCCGCCTCGTCATGCTTGCCGACGATGCTCGGACGTTCGTTCCAGTTGTACATCTGCTCCTTCATCTGGCTTTCGATGAAGGACAGCTTTTCCTCGACGACGAGGATGTCCTGCAGGCCACGCGCGAACGCGCGCAGGCCGACCGGTTCCAGCGGCCAGGTCATCGCGACCTTGTACACGCGGATGCCGAGCTCGCGGCAGGCGCGCGCGTCGAGGCCGAGGTACTCGAGCGCCTGCAGCACGTCGAGGTAGCTCTTGCCGGTGGTGATGATGCCCAGGCGCGCATCGGGCGCATCGATCACGATGCGGTCGATGTGGTTGGCGCGCGCGAACGCCTGCGCCGCCTTCACCGCGTACTGGTGCAGGCGCATCTCCTGCTCGAGCGGCGGATCCGGCCAGCGGATGTTGAGGCCGCCGCGCGGCATGTCGAAGTCGTCCGGGGTGACGATCTGCAGCGCGAGCGGATTGACGTCGACGGACGCCGAGGATTCGACGGTTTCGGCGATCGTCTTGAAGCCGACCCAACGCCCCGTATAGCGGCTCATCGCCCAGCCGAGCAGGCCGAGGTCGAGGATCTCCTGCACGCCGGCCGGGTTGAGCACCGGCATCAGCGCGCTGACGAACTCGCCTTCTGAGCCGTGCGGCAGCGTCGAGCTGCGGCAGGCGTGGTCGTCGGCCGCGAGCGCGAGCACGCCACCGTGCTTCGCCGTGCCGGCGGCGTTGGCGTGCTTGAACACGTCGCCGCAGCGATCCACCCCCGGCCCCTTGCCGTACCACATGCCGAACACGCCGTCGTGCTTCGCGCCCGGGAACAGGTTGGCCTGCTGCGTGCCCCACACCATGGTCGCGCCGAGGTCCTCGTTGAGGCCCGGCGTGAACTTCACGCCCGAACCTTCGAGATGCTTCTTCGCGCGCCACAGCTCGAGGTCGAAGCCGCCGAGCGGCGAACCGCGATAGCCCGACACGAAGCCGGCGGTGTCCAGCCCCGCCGCCTGGTCGCGCAGGCGCTGCATCAGCGGCAGGCGCACCAGCGCCTGCACGCCGGACAGGTAGATGCGGCCTTCGGTGCGCGTGTACTTGTGCTCGAGCGTGTAGTCGGGATCGCGCACGGCGGCGGGCCGCGCGGTGGCGGTGGAGGAGGCAGGCGTCGGGGTCATGGCGAAGGCCGCCGGGCCACGGGGGCGAGGGCGGTCGAAGTGGAAGGCGGGGTCGAATTGTAGCAATGCGCCCCTTGCAACCGGCCGGGTTGCACGCGCCCTGCACGCCCGCCGCCTAGCATCTGGAGGAGATGCATGCCGGTGCCGACATCGCGATCGTGCTGAATGCGCAGGCCGGCAACGGCCATACGCCACCGGATGCGGCCACGCTGCGCGCGGCGTTCGCCGCGCACGGGTTGCATGTCGTCGTCTTCGAGCGCCGGCCGCAGGACGACCTCGACACCCTGGTCGGCACAGCGCTCGCCACCCGCCCGGGGCTGCTGGTGGCCGCCGGCGGCGACGGCACCGTCAGCGCGGTCGCCGCGCAGGCGACTGCGCACGACCTGCCCTTCGGTGTGCTGCCGGTCGGCACGCTCAACCACTTCGCGCGCGATCTCGGCCTGCCATCCGATCTCGACGCGGCGGTCGCGGTGATCGCGGACCGGCGCCTGCGCGCGGTCGACCTCGGCGAGGTGAACGGACGCATGTTCCTCAACAACGCGAGCATCGGCCTGTATCCGGAGGTGGTCGCGCGACGCGTCTACGAACAGCGCCGCTTCGCGCGCGGCAAGTGGAGCGCGATGCTCCACTCGGCATGGCACGTCCTGCGTCGCCCGGACGCGTTCGAGATCACGCTCGAACTGGACGGATGCGAGGAGCGCCGGCGCACGCCGTCGGTGTTCGTCGGCAACAACCCCTATGTGCTCGAGGGCCCGCACATGGGCCATCGCGAGCGGCTCGACGGTGGCGCGCTCGGCGTGGTGGTGCTGCGGCCACGGCGACGGGCCGGCTGGCTCTGGCTGGCGCTGCGCGCGCTGTGCGGGCGGTTGTCGACGCACGATGTCGAGCAGCACGTGGTGCGCGCGTTCCGCCTCGAGGCGCGCCAGGGCGAATTGCCGCTCGCACGCGATGGCGAGGCGGCATCGCTGGCGCCGCCGCTGCGCTTCGCGTCGCGGCCGCGCGCGCTGCGCGTCTGCGTGCCGGCGGAGCGCAGCTGATGCGCACGCTGGTGCACCTGTCGGACCTGCACTTCGGCCGCGTGGATCCGGCGGTGCTGGCGCCGTTGGCGCAGGCCGTCGCCGACGCGCGGCCCGACGTCGTGGTCGTCTCCGGCGACCTCACCCAGCGTGCGCGCCGCGCGCAGTTCCGCGAAGCGGCCGGCTTCCTCGCACGCTTGCCGCAGCCGCAGGTGGTGGTGCCGGGCAACCACGACGTGCCGCTGTACGACGTCGGGCGGCGCCTGCTCGCGCCGCTGGCGCGCTTCCGCCGCTACGTGCACGCCGAGCCGTTTCCCGAGTACGCCGACGACACGCTCACCGTCATCGGCGTCAACACCGCGCGCGCGCTGGTGTTCAAGGGCGGGCGCATCAACCGCGGCCAGGTCGGCGCGCTGATGCGCCGCTTCCGCGCGTTGCCCGCGGCGCACGTGCGGGTCGTGGTCAGCCACCATCCGTTCGAGCAGGGACCGCACGCCACCGTGCGCGACCGGGTCGGCCGCGCCGACATGGCGCGACGCGCGCTCGCCGGTTGCCGGATCGACCTGTTCCTCTCGGGGCACCTGCATCGCAGCCACCAGGCGCTGGCCGAACCGGTGGACGAGGGCGGTTACGCCGGCCTCGTCGTGCATGCCGGCACCGCCACGTCGACCCGCGGCCGTGGCGAGGCCAACGCTTTCAACGTGCTGCGCGTCACTTCTAATTCCCTGGTGCTGGACACGCTCGCCTTCGACCCGCGCCATGCCCGCTTCGCGTCGGTCGCGCAGGCTCGTTACCGGCGCTCGCCCGAACGCGGCTGGGCGCTCGCCGGGGACCGACCCGCGCGCTTCCCGCCGGTGGAGTAGGCTGGCGGCACGACGTCCGGAGGGGGACGGGCAATGGACCTGACCGAGCTGCGCGTACTGGTCGTGGAGGACCACGGCTTCCAGCGGGCGATCGCGCTGCGCCTGCTCGCCGAACTGGGCATCGAGGGAGACCGCGCGCTGCAGGCCGCCGACGGTGCCAGCGCGCTGGCGTTGCTGCAGCGGCAGGCCGAGCCGCCGGACGTGGTGCTGGTGGACCTCGACATGCCGGGCATGGACGGCATCGAGTTCATCACCCATCTCGCGCAGCGGCGGCTGGTGCGGAGCATCGCGCTGGTTTCGGCGCTGGATCCGGCGCTGCTCAACACCGTCAACGTAATGGCGCGCGCCTATGGCCTGCGCATGCTCGGCGTGATCGAGAAGCCGCTCACCGTGGACAAGCTGCGCTCGCTGCTGCTCGCGCACCGCGCGCAGGACTGGACCGACCGCGACATCGACGCGCCGGTGGAGATTGCGCCCGGCGAACTGGGCGCCGCGCTGGAGAACGGCGACATCCTGCCGTGGTTCCAGCTCCAGGTGGAGCTCGGCAACGGCAAACCCATCGGCGTGGAAGCGCTCGCGCGCTGGCAGCGCGGCGACCGCATGGTCGGGCCGCTGCAGTTCATCCCGCAGATGGAGCGCGAAGGCCTGGCGCGCGCGCTCACCGACAGCATCCTCGCCCAGGCCTGCGAGTGGCGGCAGCGCTGGCTGCGCGACCACGGCCTGAAGCTGGCGATGGCCATCAACGTCTCGCCGACCGCGCTGGCCGATCCGGGCGTCGCCGACCACTACGAGGAACTGGTCGGCGCGCATGGCATGTCGCCCGAGGACGTGGTGCTGGAGATCACCGAGAGTTCGGTGCTGGCCGATTTCGCCCGCGGGCTCGGGGTGATGGCGCGGCTGCGGCTGAAGGGCTTCGGGTTGTCGATCGACGACTTCGGCGTCGGCTACTCCTCGCTCGCGCAGCTCTCGCAGATCCCGTTCACCGAGCTCAAGATCGACCGCGGTTTCGTCGCCGACGCGCAGAAGAACAGCCGCCACCGCGCGGTGGTGGAGGCAAGCCTCGAGCTGGCGCGCAAGCTGCATCTCGCGTCGGTCGCCGAGGGCGTGGAAACCGAGGCCGAATGGCAGTTCCTCGCCGAACGCGGGTGCGGGTTGGCGCAGGGTTTCCTGATCTCGCGGCCGGTGCCCGGCGAGGCGATCCCGTCGGTGCTGGCCTGCTGGCGGCGACCGCACTGACGATGCCGGGACCGACGGGCGCGCGGGAAGCGAGCGCGGGCCGGCGCGCCCGCAGCGTGCTGCTGGCGGTTGGCCTGCTGCTGTGCGCGCGCCTGGCATCCGCGGTGACGGCCGTGGTGCTGACCCCGCAGGAGCAGGCGTGGCTGCGCGACGCGCCGCCGGTGGTGGTCGGCGTGCAGTCGGATTCGGCGCCCTACAGCTTCGTCGATCCGGACGGACGCGCCGCCGGCTACAGCAACGACCTGTTCCGGCTGGTCGCCGGCAAGCTCGGGCTGCACTACGCGTTCGCGCAGGGGCGGCCGTGGGAGACGCTATGGCGGCAGGCGCGCAACGGCCAGGTCGACGTGCTGACCTTCCTCTGGCGCACGCCCGAGCGCGAGCGCGTCCTGCGCTACGTCGCGCCGGCCTATATCCACCACGCGGTGGTGTTCGCGGTGCGCGCCGACGATCCGATGCCGCCGGGACCGCACAACACCCGCGGCAAGCTCATCGCCATCGGCCGCGACTTCGCCATCAACCCGACCCTGCGCGCGCGCTTCCCGCAGGCGCTGTTCGTGCAGGTGGACTCGGCCGCCGATGCGGTGCGGCTGGTGTCGCTCGGCAAGGCCGACGCCTACGTCGACGACCGCGGCACGATCCATTTCCTCGCCGCCGAGCAGGGGCTGAGCAACCTGCGCGACGGGGCATTCCTCGACCTGCCCGGCACCGAATCGTACATGGCGGTGCGGCGCGACCTGCCGCAGCTGCAGTCCATCCTCGGCAAGGGCCTCGCGGCCGTGACGCCGCAGGAATGGCGCGCGCTCGACCAGCGTTGGCTGCAGCAGCACGCCAGCCTCGGCCAGCGCGTGCAGCCGTATCTGTCGAAGGTGCTGCTGGCGCTCGCCGGCCTGGTGCTGGTGGCCGCCTGGCTGCTGTATTCCAACCGGCGCATGGCGGGCGAGGTCGCGCGCCGGCGCGGGGCCGAGGCCGCCGCGCAGGCGCGCGCCGACGAACTCGGCCAGCGCGAGCACTTCCTGCGCCTGCTGGTGGACGTGGCGCAGGCGGCGATCCTGGTGCTCGACGGCGAGGGCCGCTGGATCGTGTTCAACCGCTTCGCCGAGCAGCTGCTGGGCTGGCGCGCCGACGAGATCCTCGGCACGGTGGTGCGCTCGCGCGAGGACGGCCCGGTTCCGGCGGACACCTCGCCCTACCTGATCTATCCCGAGCAGGTGCGCAGCACGCTGTCCTTCCTCAACGCACAGCTCGGCCGCGAGGTACCGCCGGACTGGCGCGCGATGTACGCCCTCGCGGAGCTGCGCCGGCCGCCGCAGCAGATGTTCCTGCAGCATCGCGACGGCCATCCGGTGCCGGTGGTGCTGTCGCTGGCGGCGGTCACCGACGCGCATGGCGAACCCGCCGGGCTGATCGCGGTGGCGAACGACCTGAGCGAGCAGAAGCGGCTGGAGGACGACCTGCGCGCGAGCGAGGCGCGCGCGCAGGAGGCGAACCGGGCCAAGAGCGCCTTCCTCGCGACGATGAGCCACGAGATCCGCACGCCGATGATCGGCATCACCGGCATGGTCGAGATCCTCGCCCACGGCGCGCTGGATCCCGAGCAGCGCCGCGCGGTCAACATCATCCAGTCCTCCGCGCAATCGCTGCTGCAGGTGGTCGGCGACATCCTCGACTTCTCCAAGATCGAGGCCGCGCGGCTGGAGCTGCATCCTGAACCCGTCGACCTGCGCCGCCTGCTGCAGGCCACCGTCGCCAGCTTCGGCGGCGCCGCATCGAGCAAGGGGTTGCGGCTCGAATGCCGGATCGACCCGCAGGTCGGTCCGGCCTATCGCGCCGACGCGCTGCGCCTGCGCCAGATCGTGAGCAACTTCCTGTCCAACGCGATCAAGTTCACCGAGGCCGGGCATGTGGAGGCGGCGCTGGAATGGCGCGCCGCGCAGCCGGCGGGCGAAGCATCGGACGATCCCGCGCACGATGCCGACGCGCTGTGCTTTTGCGTCAGCGACACCGGCATCGGCGTGGCGGCGGAGGCGCAGAAGCAGCTGTTCCAGCCGTTCACCCAGGCCGAGGGCGACACCACCCGCCGCTACGGCGGCACCGGCCTTGGCTTGGCGATCTGCCGCCGCCTCGCCGCGCTGATGGGCGGCGAGGTGACGATGGAGTCCGCGCCCGGCCGCGGCACGACGATGCGCCTGCTGGTCGCGTTGCCGCACGCACCGCTCGAGGAGGTGCCGCCGGACCCCCCGGCGCAGCAGCTCGCCGCGACCTTCCCGCTGCGCCGCCTGCCGAGCGTCGCGGAGGCCGAGCGCGAACGCAGCCTGGTGTTGCTGGTCGACGACCATCCGACCAACCGCCAGGTGATCGCGCGTCAGCTCGCGCTGGCCGGCTACGCCAGCGAGGCCGCCGGCGACGGCGAGGAGGGGCTGGCTGCGTGGCGCAGCGGCCGCCATGCGCTGGTGCTCACCGACGTGCACATGCCGCGCCTGGATGGCTATGCGCTTGCCGGTGCGATCCGTGCCGAGGAAGCCGCGCGCGGACTGCCGCGCACGCCGATCGTCGCGCTCACCGCCGCCGCGCTGAAGGGCGAAGCCGAACGCTGCCTCGCCGCGGGCATGGACGACTACCTCGCCAAGCCGGTCGGCATCGCCGCGCTGGCGGCGACGCTGCGCCGCTGGCTGCCGCACACCGTCGGCGACGAGGTCCTCGCACCCGCCGCGCCGCCGCCGCAGCTCGCGCAGCCGCCCGCGCC
>JABFWF010000162.1 GCA_013362405.1 Lysobacter sp.
CAGCACGTTCCTGATCACCGACCGACTGGTGGGCACGCAGTTCTACAACCCGGGCGAAGGCGGCGATCCGCTGCTGTGGCAGCACCTGTTCTGGTTCTTCGGCCACCCGGAGGTGTACATCATCTTCATGCCGGCGCTGGGGATGATCTCGCACATCGTCGAGACCTTCGCGCGGCGGCCGATCTTCGGCTACACCGCGATGGTGCTGGCGCTGGTCGCGACGGGCTTCCTCTCCTTCGGGCTGTGGGTGCACCACATGTTCGCCACCGGCCTGCCGCCGCTGGGCAACAGCTTCTACACCGCCGCGAGCATGCTGATCGCCATTCCCACCGGCGTGCAGATCTTCTGCTGGATCGCCACGTTGTGGAGCGGACGGCCGATCATCGCCACGCCGCTGCTCTACGTGCTCGGTTTCTTCGCCCTGTTCGTGATCGGCGGCCTGACGGGGGTGATGGTCGCCTCGGTGCCGCTGGACCTGCAGCTGCACGACACGTATTTCGTGGTCGCCCACCTCCACTACGTGCTGATCGGCGGCGCGGTGTTCCCGCTGATGGGCGCGCTGTATTTCTGGTTTCCGAAGTTCACCGGGCGGATGCTCAGCGAAAGCCTCGGGCGGATGCAGTTCTGGCTGTTCTTCATCGGCCTCAACGTCACCTTCTTCCCCATGCACCTGCTCGGCCTGATGGGCATGCCGCGGCGCATCTACACGTATGCGTCCGACCTCGGCTGGTCGCTGCCCAACCTCATCGCCTCGTTCGGCTCGTGGATGATCGCCGCCAGCGTGCTGGTGTTCGCGGCCAATGTCTTCTACGCGCTGCGGCCGATCCGCGGCGGCCGTCCTGCCGGCGACAACCCCTGGGGCGCACCGGACCTCCCGTGGGCGACGCATTCGCCGCCGCCGCCGTACAACTTCGAGGACGTGCCGGTGGTCGATGGCCGCGAGCCGCTGTGGCCGCTCGACAAGCGGCTGGCGGTGATGACGGGCCTGGGCCGCGGGAAGCGCGAGGCGCTGTTGAGCACGCCGATGGACGCGATCCCGGCGACGCGCTGGGCGATGCCCGATCCCGGCATCTGGCCGCTGTGGTCCGCGCTGGCGCTCACGCTGCTGTTCATGTGGTCGGTGTTCTCGCCGTGGGGCGTGGTGTGGGGCGCGATCCCGGTGGCGATCACGCTCACCGCATGGTTCTGGCCGCGGCGCTCGCAACCGAGCCTCGGCGGGACGAACGCGCGATGAAGCGCGCGACCTCCGTCGTCGGCGACCTGGCCGGATTGCCCGATCACAACTACGGGCCGACGAGCCTCGGCTGGTGGGGCGTGATCGGCTTCATGCTGATCGAGGCCATGGGCTTCGTGCTGGCGATCGGTACGTACTACTACCTCGTGCCCTACGAGCGCAGCTGGCCACCCACCGCGCCGGTGCCGCCGCTGCCGTGGGCGACCGCCTTCCTGGTGGTCGGCGTGCTCAGCGAGTTGCCGAACGCCTGGGTGAACCGCATGGCGCGCCAGCAGCGCCTGGCGGCGGTGCAATGGGGTCTCACGCTGATGAGCGTGCTCGGCCTCGTCATGCTGGTCCTGCGTGGCTTCGAGCTCGTGGCGATGAACGCGCGCTGGGACCAGAACGCCTACGGCTCGATCGTGTGGGCGTTGCTGCTGCTGCACACCATGCACATCTCGACGGACGTCTTCGACAGCATCGTGCTCGCCGTGCTGGTGTGGACGAAGAAGGTGGACGGACGCAAGTTCAGCGACGTCTCCGACAACGCGCTGTACTGGCACTTCATCGTGTGGAGCTGGCTGGTGCTCTACCTCGTCATCTACTGGACGCCGCGATGGCTGTGAACGGACCGCCGCCGTCCGTGCGCGGCTCCCGGCTCGCGCCGTGGGCGGGCATGATCGCCGCCTTCGCCGGCGCCCTGGTGCAGCACCAGGGCATCGGCGACGCGCTGCACTTCCACTGCGGCAACGGCATGGGCTCGGCGAACCTGTATGCCGGCATCATCGCGCTGGCGTTGATGGCCGTCGGCGGCGCGATCTCGTGGCGTGTCGCCCGCGACGACGGCGACGCGAACGCCACGCGCCGCTTCGTCGCCCGCCTGAGCCTGATGGCGGTGGCGTTGTTCGCACTGATGGTGGTGTGGCAGACGCTGGCCGGCATGCTGGTGCCGTCGTGCCCGGGATGAGCGGCCGGCGCTGGTGGGCGACGGCCTTCGCGGTCGTCGCGGGCGCGGCCTGCGCGCATGGCGGGCAGGCGCACGCGGATGCGCCGGGCTGGACGTTCGATCCGTGGGTCGTCGGGCCGCTCGCGATATCGCTGCTGTGGTACGCCGCCGGGCTGTTGCGGCTGCGCCGGCGGTCCATGGCTGCGACGCATCGCCACGGCGCGCTGTATTTCCTCGCCGGCTGGCTGGTGCTCGCTGCCGCGCTGGTGACGCCGCTGCACGAAGCGGGCGAGCGTTCGTTCGCCGCGCACATGGCCGAGCACGAACTGCTGATGCTGGCCGCCGCGCCGTTGCTGGTGCTGGCGCGGCCGCTCGGCATCGCGCTCTGGGCCTTCCCGCAGCCGCTGCGGCAGGCGCTGGCATCCGGCGGGCGCGTCGTCGGCGCGGCGTGGCGGGCGCTCACCGCGCCGGTCGCGGCGACGCTGCTGCAGGCGGTCGCGCTGTGGCTGTGGCACGCGCCGCGCCTGTTCGACCTCGCGCTCGCGCACGACGGCTGGCACGTGGTGCAGCACCTGTCGTTCCTGTGCACGGCGCTGCTGTTCTGGTGGGCGATGCTGTGCGGGCGCGGCGAGCGCCGGCTCGGCCTCGCCATCGGCTGTCTGTTCTTCACCGCCACGATCAGCGGTGCGCTCGGCGCACTGATGGCGTTCTCGTCCAGTCCCTGGTATGCGGGCTATGCGACGAGCGGCCTGGATGCCTTCGGCCTGACGCCGGCGGAGGACCAGCAGCTCGCCGGCCTGCTGATGTGGGTACCGGGCGGGATGGTGCACGCCGGCGCGGGACTGGCGCTGCTGGCGCGGCGGCTGGCCGCGGGCGGGCGGGGACGCGTCGATGCGTACGAATGAGTGGCTGGTGGGGGCGGTGCTGCTGGCGTTGCGTCCGGATGCGGCGCGCGCGGAAACCGCCTACGTCTCCGACGAGCAGGCGAACGTCGTGCACGTGATCGTCGCGCCGCAGTGGACGAAGGTCGTCGACGTCCCCGTCGGTCGCAGGCCGCGCGGGATGGTGCTCAGCGGCGACGGGCGGAGGCTGTACGTCGCCGCGAGCAACGACGACCGCATCGACGTGATCGACCTCGGCACGCGGCGCGTGGTCGACCATCTGCCGTCCGGGCCGGATCCGGAGCGCTTCGCGCTGAGTCCCGACGGCAAGTGGCTGTACACGGCGAACGAGAACGACAGCACCGTGTCGTTCGTGGACATCGCGCGAAGGCGCATCGCGCGCAGCGTCGCCGTCGGCGCCGAGCCGGAAGGCATGGCGGTGAGCCCGGACGGGCGCTGGGTCGTCTGCACGTCGGAAAGCGCGAGCCTGGTGCATTTCATCGACGCGGGGACCGCGACGCTGGTCGACAGCGTGATGGTCGGCACGCGGCCGCGCGACGCGCGGTTCACCGCCGACGGCCGCCAGCTGTGGGTATCGTCGGAGACCCGGGCGACGGTGGCCGTGTTCGACGTGGCCACGCGCAAGATCGTGCACACGATCGATCTCGACCGCGACCCGCGCGCGCCGGACACGGTGCAGGCGGTCGGCATCGCGCTCGGCCCGGAGCGCAGCTACGTCGCGCTCGGACGCGGCAATGGCGTGGCGGAGATCGGCACGCGCGATCTCTCCGTCCTGCGCTACCTGCCGGCAGGCAGCCGCGATTGGGGCGTGGCCGTCGTGCCCGACGGCAGGCGCCTGTATGCGGCGAACGGCTTGTCGGGCGACGTGAGCGTGGTCGACCTCGCCAGCGGCAGGCTCGAGGCGACGGTGAACACCGGCGGCAAGCCGTGGGGCGTGGTGGTGGTGCCGTGAAACGAAACCGCCCTGCGCGTGCCGCCCGCATCGCGCTGTCGCTCGCCCTATCCCTCGCCCTGCTGTGCGGCTTCGCACCTGCGCACGCCCGCGAACTGCGCGTCTGCGCCGATCCCAACAACCTGCCGTTCTCCAACGCCGCCGGCGAGGGCTTCGAGAACCGCATCGTCGACGCCATCGCGAAGGAACTCGGCGCAGACGTGCGCTACACCTGGTGGGCGCAGCGCCGCGGCATGATCCGCAACACGCTCAACGCCAGTGCGTGCGACGTGATCCCGGGCATCGCGAGCAATGTCGGCACGACCGGCACGACCGATCCGTATTACCGCTCCTCCTACGTCTTCGTCACCCGCGTCGACCGCAAACTCGGCGACCTGCGTGGCTTCGACGATCCACGCCTGCGCACGCTCGCCGTCGGCGTGCAGCTGATCGGCGACGACGGCGCGAACACGCCGCCCGCGGCCGCGCTGGCCAGGCGCGGCATCATCGGCAACGTGCACGGCTACACCGTGTACGGCGACTACCGCCGCGCCGCGCCGCAGGCCGCGATCGTGGACGCGGTCGCGCATGGCGACATCGACGTCGCGCTGGTGTGGGGACCGACGGCCGGCTACTTCGCCGCGCGCGCGCCCGTGCCGCTCACGCTGGTGCCCGTCACGCCATGGCTGGATGGCCCGCAGCTGCCGATGGCGTTCGACGTGTCGATGGGCGTGCGCCGCGAGGACCGCGCGTTGCGCCGCGAGCTCGACGCGGCGCTGGAGCGCAACCGCGACGCGATCGCACGCATCCTCGACGCCTACCACGTGCCGCGCCTGCCGGCCGATGCGGGGACAACGCCGGCGGCGCAGGCTCCTTAGCCGCGAAGACGTCGCGGCAACGCCGCCGGCAGCGTCCGCACGCGTGAAGCGGGCAATGACTTTCGTCATGGCGGGCAGGCTGGCTTTGCGGTTAGGCTCGGCGGGTTTCGCGCCGTCGCGGCGCAGCTTCCGGGGAATTCCATGCGCCGCACCGTCCTCTTCGCCGCCCTCGTGCTCGCCAGCGGGCTCGCCTTCGCCTCCGACGTGCCGACCGGGCCGCTGCCGCGCACGGTGGTGCCGAGCGACGTCGCGCTCGAGCTGAAGATCGATCCGGCGCAGGCGCGCTTCTCCGGCCGCGTCGACCTGCACGTGGACGTGGCGCAGGCGACCGACACGATCTGGATGCATGGCAAGGGCCTGTCCATCCGCGAGGCGACGTACACGCCCGCGCACGGCAAGGCCATTCCGCTGGCCACCGCCGAAGTGGACGTCTCCGGCGTACTGAAGCTCACCTCGGCCAAGCCCATCGCCGCCGGCAAGGGCACGATCGCGATCGATTACGACGCGCCGTTCGGCGAGCTGCAGGGCGCCTACAAGGTCAAGCCCGACGGCCACGACTACGTCGTCACGCAGATGGAGCCGCTCGGCGCGCGCACCGCGTTCCCCGGCTTCGACGAACCGAGCTTCAAGCAGCCGTGGGACGTGACGCTGGTCGTGCCGAAAGACGACGTCGCCGTCGCCAACGCGCCGGAAGCGACGACCACCGTGCTGCCGGGTGGCTGGAAGAAGGTGCGCTTCGCACGCACCGAGGCGTTGCCGAGCTACCTGGTCGCGTTCGCGGTCGGCCCGTGGGACGTGCCACAGGGCCCGGACATCGGGCCGAACGGCGAACGCACCGCGCCGATCCGGCTGCGCGGCGTCGCCGCGCAGGGACAGGGCGGCAAGATGCATTACTCGCTCGCCCACACGCCGGAGATCGTGCGCGCGCTCGAGGATTATTTCGGCATCCCGTATCCGTTCGCCAAGCTTGACAACGTCGCCGCGCCGGATTTCTGGGCGGGCGCGATGGAGAACGCCGGGCTGATCGTCTATCGCGACAGCCTGATGTTCCCCGACGAGAACTCCGCGGTCGGCCGCAGGCAGTCGTTCTGGGGCACCAGTGCGCACGAGCTCGCGCACCAGTGGTTCGGCGACCTCGTGACGATGAGGTGGTGGGACGACATCTGGCTCAACGAAGGCTTCGCGACCTGGATGGGCAACAAGATCCACGGCCAGCTGCAGCCCCAGGCGCACGCCGACCGCGGCCTGCTGGAAGGCGCGATCGGCGCGATGGGCGCCGACAGCCTGGCGAGCACGCGCCGCGTGCATGAGCCGATCCGCGACTTCACCGACATCCAGTCGGCCTTCGACGGCATCACCTACCAGAAGGGCGGTGCCACGCTGAACATGTTCGAACAGTTCATCGGGCCCGAGCAGTTCCGCTCCGGCATCCGCGGCTACCTCAAGGCGCACGCACGCGGCAACGCGACCAGCGCCGACCTGATCCGCGCGGTCGCCGCGCAGAGCAGCGATCCGGATGGCGTGGCGAAGGCATTCTCCAGCTTCATCGACCAGCCGGGCGTGCCGTTCGTGAAGGTCGACGTCGACTGCGGCAAGGGCAAGCCGGCGCTGGTGTTGTCGCAGCAGCGCTACCTGCCGATCGGTTCGACCGCCAGCAGCGCGCAGACCTGGGGCATCCCGCTGGCGGTGCGCTATGCCGACCGCGCCGGCGTGCACGAGCAGAAGACGCTGGTCACCGGCCGGCAGGCGCGCGTCGAACTCGCCGATGCAGCGTCCTGTCCGGCGTGGGTGATGCCGAACGCGCACGGCAACGGCTACTACCGCTTCGCGCTGGCGCCGAAGCTGCAGCAGGCGCTGTCGGCCGCGTTCGCGCAGCTCGACGAGCGCGAGCAGCGCATGGTCGCCGACTCGGTCGTCGCCGCGTACGGCGCCGGTGCGCTGGCGCCGTCGCAGTTGCTCGCCGCGCTGCCGCAGTTCGCCTCCGCCAACGTGCGGCAGACGGCGACCGCGGGCATCTCACAGGCCGAATGGATGGCGGAGCACCTGCTGGACAGCGACGCGGCGCGCAAGGACTTCCACGCGAAGGTGGCATCGATCTATCGCCCGCGCCTGGACCAGCTCGGTCTCGCGCCGAAGGCGGGAGAGCCCGACGACGACGCGCTGTTGCGCAGCAGCCTGGTCGGCTACTTCGCCGAGACGCTGAAAGACCCGGCGGTGCGAGCGGCGATGAACCAGCGTGGCCGCGCGGTGCTCGGCCTCGGCGACGACGGCCAGCCGGCGACAGGCACGCTGCACCTGGACGCAGTGTCGCAGGACTTGCGTGGCGGCGCCTTGGACGTGGCGGTGCAGGAAGGCGGCAAGCCGGCGTTCGACGCCGCCGAGCAGGCCTTCCGCGCCAGCCAGGACGCGGTGCTGCGCAGCCAGCTGCTCTACGCGATGAGTGCGACTGGCAACGAGGCACTGAACGAAAGGGTACGCGCACTGGTGTTCGAGCCCGGCCTGCTCCGCCGCAACGAGATCTTCTCAGCGGTTGGCGGCCAAAGGGTTGAGACGACGACGCGTCCCGCGCTGCGCGCGTGGATCGATGTGCATTTCAAGGAGCTGGAAGCGCGCCTCGCGCCCGCCGGTGCCGCGCTGGTCGGCCTGTACGCCGACGGCATGTGCACCGGCGCCGAGGCCGACGCGCTGCAGGCGAAGTTCGCGTCGCGCGTGGC
>JABFWF010000223.1 GCA_013362405.1 Lysobacter sp.
GTCGCCGTGAGGTTCACCGGGAACTGCCGGATGTAGGTGTTGTAGTCCTGCACCGACTGGATGTAGCGGCCGCGCGCGACGGTGATGCGGTTCTCCGTGCCTTCCAGCTGCGCCTGCAGGTCGCGGAAGGACTGGTCGGCCTTGAGGTTCGGATAGTTCTCGGTGACCACCAGCAAACGGCTCAGCGCGCCGGACAGTTCGCCCTGCGCCTGCTGGAACTTCGCCAGCGACTGCGCGTCATTGGCGTTGACGTTGATCTGGCTGACCTTCGCGCGCGCCTCGGTGACTTCGGTCAGCACGCGCTCCTCGTGCGAGGCGTAACCCTTGACCGTGTTGACCAGGTTCGGCACCAGGTCGGCGCGGCGCTTGTACTGGTTGATCACTTCGGACCAGCCGGCCTTGACCGCCTCGTCCTTCTGCTGGATCTGGTTGTAGCCGCAGCCGCTGAGCAGCGCGGCGAGAACGACGAGCAGCACGACACGAACGGGCGAGAAAGCTCGCATGGCAGGTGCTCCGGGGAGGTCGAGGCGGCATTCCAGCACCGCTCGGCGGGGCGCGCAACCGCCGTCAGTCATCCACCGGACGCAGCCCCGCGCGGCGCTTGGCCCAGAGGTTCAGGCACTCGACCGCCGCCGAGAAGCCCATCGGCCCGTACACGTAGGCCTTCGGCACGTGGATGGCCAGGCCCTCGGCGACCAGGAACGCGCCGATCAGCACGATGAAGGCCAGCGCCAGCATCTTGACGGTCGGGTTGTTGTCGATGAAGCGGCCGAGCGGCGCGGACGCCAGCAGCATCACCGCCACCGCGAGCAGGATCGCGGCCACCATGACGATGACGTACTGCTCGGCCATGCCGACCGCGGCGATCACCGAGTCCAGCGAGAACACGATGTCGATCACCGCGATCTGCGCGATCACGGCGGCGAACGAGTTCGCGGGCTTCGTGTGCACGTCCGCGGATTCGGGCTCGCCGACGATCTGGTCGCGGATCTCCATCACGCCCTTGAACACCAGGAAGACGCCGCCCAGCAGCAGCACCAGGTCGCGCACCGAGAACCCGTGCCCGAACACCGAGAACAGGTCGTCCTTCATGTGCGCGAGATAGGCGAGCGTCAGCAGCAGGGCGACGCGGGTGAGGCAGGCCGCGGCGATGCCGAAGCGGCGCGCGCGCTCGCGGCTGGCGTGCGGAAGCCGGCTGACGGCGATGGAGATGAAGACAAGGTTGTCGATGCCGAGCACGATCTCGATCGAACTCAGCGTGAGCAGCAGGATCCAGGTCTGGGGATCCGCCAGCATGGACACGATCAAGCGACCACCCTCACAGGAAGCGCGGGCCGAGGATCAGCGCCCAGGTCAGGACGACGTTGAGCATCAGCACGAACACCGCGGCCGAGCCCATGTCCTTGGCGCGCCCGGCGAGTTCGTGGTGCTCGGGGCCGTAGCGCTCGATCACCGCTTCGATCGCCGAATTGAGCAGCTCCGCGCCGAGCACCACCAGGCAGCTGCCGATCATTAGCACGCGCTCGATCGGATCCCGGCCGAGCCACAGCGCCAGCGGGCCGAGCACGGCGAGCAGGTAGATTTCCAGCCGGAACGAGGATTCGTGCAGCCAGGCGGCGCGCAGCCCCTGCAACGACCATTTCGTCGCCAGCAGGATGCGGCCGGGACGGCGCGGCAGGTGGCCGATCTCGTCCGCCATCAGGGCACCGGGCGCCCGCGGGGACGCGGGCATTGCGCGAAATTCGACATGAATGCGGGAAACGTCCGGCATAACGGCCCCATGGCCGGCCGTCCGGATTCTGCCACAAGGGTTGGAAGCGCCTACGCCGGACCATGAACCGTATGGGCAAGGGTGCGCCCGCATCATGACATTCCGTACACGCTGGGGCACCATCGGACGGATCGAATGGCGATCCCTGCCGGCACCCGCGCATGAACACCCTCGCAAGACCCAGCCAGACCCGCTCCTTCAGCACCGTGTTCCTGATCGAGATGTGGGAGCGGTTCGGCTACTACGGCATGGCGGCGCTGCTGGTGCTGTTCATGGTGCAGAAGCTGCACTACACCGACGACACCGCCAACCTCACCTGGGGCGCGTTCACCGCGCTGGTGTACGCGGCACCGGCGATCGGCGGCTGGATCGGCGACAAGGTCCTCGGCGCGCGCCGCTGCATGACCATCGGCGCGGTCATCCTCGGCCTCGGCTACCTGCTGCTCGGCATCCCGTCCGACAACACCACGCTGCTGTACGCGGCGATGGGCGTGATCGTGGTCGGCAACGGCCTGTTCAAGTCGAACGCCGCCAACCTGGTGCGCCGCATCTATGAAGGCGACGACGCGAAGATCGACAGCGCGTTCACCCTCTACTACATGGCGGTGAACATCGGCTCGACCTTCTCGATGCTGCTGACGCCGTGGATCGCGCAGAACTGGGGCTGGCACACCGCGTTCGCCGTGTGCTGCGCAGGCCTGGTGCTCGGCCTGCTCAACTACCTGCTGATGCACCGCACCCTCGCCCACGTCGGCTCGGTGCCGGACGATGCGCCGATCAACTGGGGCAAGCTCGCGATGGTGCTCGGCATCGGCCTGGCGCTGGTGTTCGTGGTGTCCTTCGTGCTCCAGCACGGCGCGATCGCCAAGGCGCTGGTGTGGCTGGCCGGCGCGGTGATCCTCGGCATCTTCGTCTGGCTGATCGGCAAGAGCGCGGCGTCCGAGCGCTCGGGCCTGATCGTCGCGCTGATCCTGACCATCGAGACGATCCTGTTCTTCATCTTCTACCAGCAGATGTCGACCTCGCTGACGCTGTTCGCGCTGCGCAACGTCGATCCCGCCCAGACCCTGTTCGGCCTGCGCCTGTTCGACTGGATCCCGGCGCAGTACCAGGCGCTCAATCCGATCTGGATCTTCGCGCTCAGCCCGCCGCTGGCCTGGCTCTACACCCGCATGGGGCGGAGCGGGCGCGACCTGCCGATCGCCGCCAAGTTCGCGATCGGCTTCGTCGTCGTGGCGATCGGCTTCTTCATCTTCGGCATCAGCGGCGGCACCGCCGTCGACGGCAAGGTGTCGTCCTGGTACATGGTCTGGGGCTACGGCTTCTATTCGCTGGGCGAACTGCTGGTGAGCGGCCTCGGCCTCGCGATGATGGCGCGGTATGTGCCCGCCCGCATGGGCGGCTTCATGATGGGCGCCTACTTCGTCGCCACCGGCATCTCGCAGTACCTGGGCGGCATCGTCGCCAACTACGCGAGCGTGCCGGACAACATCACCGACCCGCTGCAGTCGCTGCCGATCTACACCAGCCTGTTCAACAAGCTCGGCGTGGTCGCCGCGATCGGCGCGCTGCTCGCGGTGGCGCTGCTGCCGATGCTGAAGAAGCTCTCGGCGAGCCACCACGACAACAACCAGGCGATCGATCCCAACCTGGTCGTCGCCGAGGAACGTTGATTTCCCGGCGGACGGAAGGACGGCCGCCTGGCCGTCTTTCCGTTTTCGAAACAGGCGCGCGCATGCCGTCTGCCGCCGGACACCGGGACGGGAAACAGGGCGGAAACATCGCGATCATCGCTGCATAACGACGCCGCGCGCACGCTGGCGCTCCACCCCCGCAGGAGCATGCGCATGGCCGTCAATCCCGTCCCGTCGGGCTACCACAGCCTTACTCCGTCCGTCGTCGTCGACAACGCGGCCAAGGCGATCGACTTCTATCGCGATGCGTTCGGCGCGAAGGAGACTTACCGGCTGCCGATGGGCGACAAGATCGGGCACGCCGAAATGCAGATCGGCGATTCGCGCTTCATGCTCTCGGACGAGAACCCGAACTGGGATGCGCTCGGCCCGAAATCGCGCGGCGGCGCGACCGGCAGCTTCATGATCTACGTCCCCGACGCGGACGCGGCGATCGAGAAGGCGAAGAAGGCGGGCGCCAAGGTGGTGCAGCCCGCCGAAAACCAGTTCTGGGGCGACCGCATGGGCACCGTGGTCGATCCCTTCGGCCACAGATGGATGCTGGGCACCCACGTCGAGGACGTCAGCGCGGACGAAATGAAGCGGCGCGGCGACGAGTGGGCGAAGAAGATGCAGTCGCAGACGAAGATGTAGCGCATGCGGGCGGGATCCGGAATCGTCCGGATCCCGCCCAGGACGATTATTTCTCGTCGCGGAAGATCGCCACGCCGCGCGTGCCGTCCGGCTTCACCCAGCCGCGGTACATGCCGGAGGTATTGAACGGCGTCGCGATGTTGCCGTCCTTGTCCAGCGCGATCGCACCGCCGTCGCCACCGGCCGCGGGCACGATCTTGTCGACGACCTCTTCCGCCGCCACTGCGAGGCTGTCCCCGCGATAGGCAACGCGCGCGCAGATGTCGTGCGCGACGGCATTGCGGATGTAGAACTCGCCCCAGCCGGTGCCGGACACGCCGCAATTGGCGTCGGCCCAGGTGCCGGCGCCGATGATCGGCGAGTCGCCGACACGGCCCCACTTCTTGTTGGTCATGCCGCCGGTCGACGTGGCCGCGGCGATGTGGCCGTGCGCGTCCAGCGCGACCGCGCCGACGGTACCGAAATAGGTGCCCTTCTTCGGCGGCAGGCCGAGCGCGGCCTGCTTCTTCTCGTCGGCCTGCGCCTGCTCGAGCTGCTTGCGGCGATGCTCGGTGTCGAACCAGCTGTTCGGCACGCGTTCGATCTCCGGGCGCGTGTCGGCGAAGGCCTCCGCGCCCGCGCCCGCGAGCATGACGTGCGGGCTGTGCTCCATCACCGCGCGCGCCAGCTCGATCGGGTGGCGCACGGTGGTCACGCCGGCGACCGCGCCGGCGCGGCGGGTGTTCCCTTCCATGATCGCCGCGTCGAGCTCATGCCCGCCCCTGGCGTTGAACACCGCGCCCTTGCCGGCGTTGAAGCGCGGCGAATCCTCCATCACCTCGATCGCCGCCTGCACCGCGTCGAGCGCGGCGCCGCCCTTCGCGAGGATCGCGTTGCCCGCGTCGAGCGCGCGGTTGAGGTCGGCGCGGATCGCCTTCTCGTCCTCGGCGCTGAGGTGGCTGCGTTCGATCACGCCCGCGCCACCATGGATGACGAGCGCGGTCTTCGGTTTGTCGGCGGCGTTGGCGGTCATGGCGGCGAGCATCAGCAGGATGAAGGCGATACGGCGCATGGTCGGTCTCCCGTAGGCAGGCCGACAGCATAGGGCAAGGCGCATCGCGGATTATTGCTGGCGTAGCGCCTTGATCGGATCCAGCAGCGAAGCCTTGCGCGCCGCGTGAGCCGGAGACGGCCCGGAGGCTACTGCTGTCGCAATGCCTCGATCGGATCCAGCAGCGAAGCCTTGCGCGCCGGGTAGTAGCCGAAGAACAGGCCGGTGGCGATCGAAAACCCGGCCGCCAGCGCGATCACCTTGCCGTCCAGCGCCACCGGGAGCGACCCGAAGCGCCCGACCAGCCACGCGCCCACCGCGCCCAACACGATGCCGACCGCGCCGCCGATCAGTGAAATGAGCATCGCCTCGGCGAGGAACTGCCGGCGCACGTCCGATGGTCTCGCGCCGACCGCCATGCGCAGTCCGATCTCGCGGATGCGCTCGGTGACCGACACCAGCATGATGTTCATGATGCCGATGCCGCCGACGATCAGCGAAATGCCGGCGACCGCGCCGAGCAGCAGCGACATCAGGCGCGTGGTCTGCGTGCGCGTGGCCACGACTTCGGCGATGTTGCGCACGTTGAAGTCGTCGTCCTCGCCCGGCTGGATGCGGTGGCGCTGGCGCAGCAGTGCCTCGATTTCGTCCTGCGCGTACGACAGGTCGTCCGCGCGACCGACGCCGAGGGTGATCTGCTGCACCGCGCCCGACGGCAGTGCGGTCGCGCCGGTGAGGCGGCGGCGCGCGGTTTCCAGCGGCACCACGACGAGGTCGTCCTGGTCCTGCCCGAAGCCGCCCTGCCCCTTCGGCTGCAGCGTGCCGACCACGGTGAACGGCACGCGTCCGATGCGCACGCTTTGGCCGACCGCGTCCTCGTCGCCGAACAGTTCGCGGCGGACGGTCTCGCCGAGGAGTACCGACTTGGCCGCACTGTCGTAGTCGCGCGACGAAAAGCCGCTGCCGCTGGCGATCTTCCACTCGTTGATGTCGAACCAGTCCGGCTGCACGCCCTGCCATTGGGTCGACGCATTGTTCTCCGCGTACACGGCCTGGGTGCCGCCGCGCAGCGAGGCGGCGACGTACTGCACCTCCGGCACTTCCTTGCGGATCGCGGCGGCGTCGCCTTCGACGAGCGTGTAGCGCGCGCCGGCCGCGAGGCGCGCGCCACCGCCACCGAAGCCGCCCGCGCCCATCACGTCGAGCCGGTTGGAACCGAGCCCCGACACCAGCTTGTCGATCTCCTTCTGCGTGCCCTGCCCGACCGAGACCATCACGATCACCGCGGCGATGCCGATGATCACGCCGAGCGAGGTCAGCACGCTGCGCAGCCAGTTGCCGCGCAGCGCGAAGACCGCGGTGCGGAGGATTTCGCCGAAATTCATGCGCCGCCTCCCGCGTGCAGCTCCCCGTCCCGCATCACGTAAGTGCGGTCGGCGTGCGCGGCGACGTCGGGCTCGTGGGTGATCAGCACCACCGTGTGGCCATCGCGCTGGAGCTGCTTGAACAGCGCCAGGATCTCCTCGCCGGTCTTCGAATCGAGCGCGCCGGTGGGCTCGTCGGCGAGCAGCAGCGGCGGCGCGTTGATCAGCGCGCGGGCGATCGCCACGCGCTGCTGCTGGCCGCCCGACAGCGCGTTGGGCAGGTGGTGCATGCGCTGGGCGAGCCCGACCGCGGCCAGCACTTCGCCGGCGCGTCGCAGGCGCTCGGCGCGCGGCACGCCGGCATACGCGAGCGGCATCGCGACGTTCTCCAACGCGTCCATGCGCGGCAGCAGGTTGAAGCCCTGGAACACGAAACCGATCTTCGACAGGCGCAGGTGCGCGCGCGTCTCCGCGTCGAGCGAGGCGACGTCGACGCCATCGCAACGGTATTCGCCGGCGGTCGGCGCATCGAGGCAGCCGAGCAGGTTCATCAGCGTCGACTTGCCGGAACCGGATGGCCCCATGATCGCGACGAACTCGCCGGCTTCGATCGCGAGGTCGACGTCGTGCAGCGCGACGACCTCGGCCTCCGTGCCCGCGGCGTAGACCTTGCGCAGGGCGCGGGTGGCGATCACCGGCGGCACGCCGGCGCCGCGCGGGGGGATGGCGTTCATGGCGTGCCGGTGGCCGCCGGATGCTCGGCACCGACGATGACGAGGTCGCCTTCACGCAGGTTGCCGCCCACTTCCGTGTTGCTGCCGTCGCTGGAACCCACGCGCACCATCACCCGCTGCGGCTTGTCGTCGACCAGGCGGTACAGCGGCGCACGGCGCGTGCTGAGCAGCTGGGCGATCGCGGCGTCCCATCGCGCGCGCTGTTGCGGATCGAGGGTCGCGCGGAATGCACCGAACTGCTGCCGGAAGCGTTCCTGCATGCGCTGGCGCATCGCCGCGCTCGCGCCCTGCCCACCCGCCGACCCGCCGGCGCGCT
>JABFWF010000029.1 GCA_013362405.1 Lysobacter sp.
ACCAGCGCCCGCCGTTGCGCTCGTAGTGGAACGGGTGGTTGTGCCCCTTCGCGAAGTTGACCGCCATCTGGTCGTGATTGCCGCGGGTCGCGAAGAACCACGGCTTGTCGAGCCATTCCAGTGCCGCCAGCGAATCCGGACCGCGGTCGACCAGGTCGCCGGGGGTCAGCAGGCGATCGCGCTCGGGACGGAAGCCGGCGCTGTCCATCAGCGCGCGCAGCCGGTCGAAGCACCCGTGAATGTCGCCGGTGACGAAGTCGCGCCCGCTCGTGTTGGCGGGAAGTCGCTGCAGGAGCGTCATGCGAGCTCCACCGTGATCGGATAGTGGTGCTCGACCTCGCGCTTCTTCAGTCGAAAGACCGGTGTCTCCCTGCCCTTCACGTCGACGACGTGCACGCTGCCGTCGGCGTGGAACTCGAGGAAATCCACGACCAGCTTCGTGCCGCCCGGCAGGTGGAACGGCACCTGGCGCAGGAAGTAGCGGACCTCGCCGGCGGCGATGCGCAGCTGCAGCTGCTCGAAGTAGCGCGCCTCGCGCTTGCTGTCGAAGCGGATCCCATCGACGTGCGTGACCACGGCGCCGAACTTGTTCCGCGGCTTGCGCTCGAGCGGCACGACGGACGCCGGCGGCTGCGAGAACGACGGAGCGACCGGCTTCGGGATACCGGCGAGCGCCGCGCGCGCCTGGTCGCGCAGGCCGGGCGGCAGCTCATCCACCGTGCCGAAGCGCATGCCCCGCCCCATCAAGGCAGCTCCACGCCGGCGGCGATCAGCGTGCGGCGGCCGCGCTCGATGATGTCGCGCATTTCCTGCATGAACCGACCGGTCGCGCCGGCGACGTCGTCGTTGAAGCGCAGCACCACGAGCAGCTGGTCGCGACTCATGCCCTCGTAGCGATCGGCCTGCATTGCCGCGGCTGCCGGCGCGACCTCCGGCTCCGGCTGCTGACCTTCGAAGTCGCCGGGTTCCGGGAGCCGCGGCTCGTTGCCGAGCGCGGCGTCGCTGAGCGACCAGGTCGGCTCGCCGCGGCCGTGGCGCGGGTTGTTGCGTTCCTCGGCGCGCGCCGCGCTGCCCTCGCGCTCGAGCGTGCGCAGATGCCCCGCCACCGATGCCGGCGTGATGTCGATCCAGTACTGGCGCGGGTGCCCTTCGCTCTGGGCCAGCGAGCCCATGTGCTCGGCGATGTCCGCCGCAGTGGCCGGCCGGGTGCTGCGGCCGAGGCAGTACAGCGCGAGCGCGCGGTGGTAGGCGCGCAGGTCCGGTTTCGTCATTTCCGTGCTCCACGCAGGCTTGGCCAGTCGAGCGAGACGACGAAGCTGCCGTCGTCGCGGAAGCGATCGATCACGCGCTGGCCCAGGAAGGTCTGCAGGCCCGGGCGCGGACTGCCGGCGGCGTCGCGGAAGTCGTCGAGCGGCAGGTTGGAGAGGACGAACGTGGGCTTGCGCGCGGCATACCGCCCGTTGAGCACCTCGAACAGCGCCGTCATTTCCGCGTCCGAGCCGACGTTGGCGCCGACCTCCTCGAGGATCAGCAGGTCCGGCAGCAGCAGGTCATCGAGCGCCTCGCGCTCGGTCTTGCCCTTGCGGCCCCACGTGTCGCGCATGTGGCGCACGGCGCCGTACGCGGTGATGAACAGCGCGGTCTGGTGGTCCATGCGAACGATCTGGTTCGCGGTCGCGCAGGCGATGCCGGTCTTGCCGGTGCCGACATCGCCCAGGAGCAGGACCGAGACGCCGCGCTTCTTGGCCTCGTACCAGCGATTGGCATAGGTGCGCATGCGCTGCAGGACGACGACAGCGCGCTCGTCGGTGTTGGGGAAGGTGTCGAAGGTGTAGTCGCGATAGCGCTCGGGGATGCAGGCAGCGCCGATCCGTCGCTCGAGGTCGGCCTGCTTGCGCTGCTGCTCGGCGGCGCGCGTCTTCTGGTCGTGGTCGAAGTGCGCCAGGCGCGTGGCGCGCGAGCGGTCCTCGTCGGCACACTTCGGGCAGATCCACAGCTGCGCGCGGTTCGGGGCGGCCGCGATCGCGTCCTTGGCCACGCCGTGGCGTTCGCACACAGGCGCCGGACGCCCGGCGATCGCCTGATCGTCAGGCACCGGCAGGCTCGGCAGTGCGGAGGAAATCGGGGAGCTCATCTTCGGGGGTCCCTTCGTAGCGGGCGTGGGAGAAGTCATCGGCGACGCGCGGCTTGGGGCCGGCGCGTGACTTCGGGCGTGGATCCACGGGAAGGAGCGGCGCGCCGAGCGCGACCGTCTGGCGGAGCGATTCGTTGAGGTCGATGCCGGCGGCTTCGAACTCGCGCAGCCGGTTGAGCACCTGCATCCACGACGGGATGGACAGCGGCGCGCGCTTCACCTGCCGGTGCTTCACGAAGTCGGCGAAGACCTGCAGTTCCACCGAGGCCGGGAGCTTGTCGAGATACGGGGTGATCACGCTGCGGTCGTAGTTGCCCATGACCTGGAACTGCTCCGCGCGCGTGCGCCCTTCTCCTTCCGGTTGCTTTTGCTTTTGGTTGCTCTTATGGAGTCCGGGAGCCGGACCCCCCGGATTCCCAGATCCGGACGGTCCCGTTTTCGGACGGTCCAGTTGCCGGACGGTCCGGGAGCCGGACGGTCCGGGAGCCGGACCCAGTAGCGAGCGCTGCTGCAGCTTGGCGAGGTTGAGCCGGTAGAGGGTTCGATGCCCTCCTCCGATCGTGTCGCGAGCCAGCCAATCCTCGGCTTCGAGGTCGGCGAGCGCGGCGTAGAGGGTCGAGCGCGACATCGAGCAACGGCGCTGCATCGACGCGAGCCCTGGGTACGACTCACCGTGGTCGTTGGCCTGGTCAGCCAGCGCGACGAGGACCATTTTCCGCGCGAGCGGCAGGTCAGCGTCCCACGCCAAGTCGAGGACCTTCGTGCTCACGAGGCGCGCGCCTCCGGCGCCGCAACGGGGCGGCGATAGCTCGGCTGACGCGGAATCGGCATGTTCTGGGCGCGCACGCGCGCGGCTTCGAGGACGTCACGCCACCGGAAGGCGGTGGAGCGATCGACGTCCCACCGCTCGCGGATGGCCTGCCACGTGATTTGTTCCCGCTGGGCGATCGCCCACAGGAAGACCTCGAGCGAGGCGAGCCACAGCTGGGCTTGGTTCGACCGGGTGGCCACCTTCAGGGCACCTCGCGTCGCGAACCGTCCTTGCTGAACTGCATCCGCTGCCCGTTTCCTTGGGTCGGGATGCTGGCGGCGGTGCTGACGGGGCCTTCGAGCCGTGCGAGATCGCCGTGCACCTCGGCCATCGTGCGCTCGCACTTTTCCGCGGCGACTGCGATGCGCTCGAGCAGCTCCTGCCGGCGCTCCTCCGTCGGGCGGCGCCGCACCTCGTAGCCGAGGTCTTCGGCCATCGCCAGGAACAGCTGGTGGCGGCCGAAGCGCTTCATCAGCGCCCATGCCTCGCCCAGCTTGAAGAAGTCGTCCTTGTTCGGGTTGAGGCAGCCGTTGAAGCGCGCGACCGCGCTGTCCCACTTCAGCTTCTCGGTGTCCCAGAAGCCCTCATCCAGCAGGAACTGGATCATGTCGCGCTTCAGGCGCGGGTCCGCGTCCAGCGTTTCCTTGAGCGCTTCGAATGCCCGGCGCAGCCAGGCTTCATCGAACCACGGCATACAGCCCCCGATCGGTGATCAGGGGCTGGCGCGCAGCGCGCGCCGACGACCTCGCGGCCATGTCGATCCCCTGTGATGGATGGACCGCAGGCCAGAGACGGCAGCGCGCTGTTTTCCCCCGCGCCGTGCCGCCCCGCGCCATGCGGGGATGAACGTCTCGGCTTGCTCGCCCGCGACGAAAGGGTTTCCGAGGGGCGCCGGCGCGCTCAATGTGCCGCCCCGGTCGCCGTCTGGACCGGAGCCGCGGCCTCGCTGGGCCCTTCGAAGGCGTCGAGCGCCTCCTTCAGGGCCTGCAGGTTGGCGACGGTGGGGTTTTCGGCCTGGCCGTGGGCGAACTTGGTCACCCACGAATACGTCAGGCCTTCGTGCAGCGCCGAGATCTTGGGGTAGCTGCCCTCGTGCCTCTTCAGGCGGGAGCGCAGCTCGGAGAGCATCGTGGACGGGTCCATACCTAAAACGCTACCGCTAAAACGCTCGCCGTTCAAGCACCACTTCGCTAGACCGTATTCCTACGCTGCTGACATGCAGAAGGACCCCGTCCTCACGCTGGCCAGCACGGTCCGGCTCCTGATGGCGGAGAGGAAGGACACCCAGGTGTCCCTCTCCCAACGGGCGGGCGTGTCCCAACGGGCGATCAGCGACCTGATGAACTACGAGGCGCTGCGGAAGAGTCCGACGATGCGCACGGTCGAGGCGATCGGCCGGGCGTTTGACCTGCCGCCCTGGGTGCTGATGGCCCCGGATCTCCCGGTTGAGCTCCTTCGGGGTTCGCGCCTGACCCGGCTGGTCGAAAACTACTGCCGCCTCCCCGAGGAGGGGCGGCAATCAGTGGAACGGGTGGCCGAGAGCGAAGCGCGCTATGCCGCCTCGCTTCGACCCGCACGCACAGCCTGACCATCAACGTGCGAAGGGGATCGACATGGAGACGTCGAGCGAGGTGCAGCGCAAGGACAAGGCGACGTGGATTCCGGTGCTGGCCGGCGCCGGCGCCGCGCTCTACATCGCCGGGACGCAACGACGACCAGCCGCTGAAATTCTCGGCGGTCTAGCCGCCGGGCTGTTGTGCAGCGCCCTCGTCGGAGCCGTGCTGGCTGGCCTGTTCGCAGCGCTCCGGCAGCGCGCCAGCGCATGGCTGCCAGCCTTCTGGCGGTGCAGCGCTGTCGTGATGGTTGCGCTCGGGGGGCTGTACGCGTTCGCGCCATCCATCCGGGACCACGCCGAGCAGCTGCTGCAGGCGCAGGTTCCGCAGCGCCAGCCGGCGCCGCCCTGGCCTGCGGCCGTCGCCCCCGAGATCACCGATCCATTCGCAGCAACACCCGGGGACGCTACCGCCGGCGATCGAAGCCAGGAGGACTGGAATCGCCGCATGGGCGCGTGGGAAGCGCGCCATGCCGAATTCCTTTCGCAGCCGGTTCGGCGCCAGGCGATGCAGCAGTCGCTCGACGAGCTGGTGAAGGAAACCCACGACGAACTCCCCAACGAGGAACTGATCCGGCGGGCGGAACGCCGCGCGTTCGCCCGGACCGGCTGGGCCGTATCGCCGTGAGGCCGCGCGCTTTGCGGCTAGCACTCTAGGTATTGACACCTCCAAAACCTAGCACTATGGTGCTACCCGTCCACGCACGGGGAGCACTGCATGGCTACGATCCGCACGGTTCGCGATCACCGCGACGACGGCATCAGCACGCACACCACGTCCACCACCACCTACTCGTTTTGGTGGGAGCTGGGCCTTGGGATTGCCGTCAGCATCGGGTTCATCCTCTTCGCCTGCCATCGCCAGGCAGCGTCCGCTGCGACCACCGACGTCGCGCCGCTGACTGCCGATCCGCGCAACTGCGCCGCCGCCGCGGTCTACACGAAGGCCACGGCTGACGACTGGCTGCAGCGCGCGGCGATCGCGCAGGCGTCCCTCAACGCGTTCAACGCCAGCAGCACCGCCCTCGGAACGTGCAGAAAAAGGGCGGGGGCGGTGCTGTCTGGTTCTCGCGACACGATTCGCTGGCGCAACGCGCTCGACGCCGTCGACGCCGTTGCGAGCGGCGATTTCGTCCTTCCCCCCGCCTGCCTCCGGGCCACTGTTGTGGTCCCACTTCCCGCCACCCAGTGGCCCGGGGCGCAGTGCGTCGTGCGTGACCTGGTCTTCGCCGAAGGCACGCCGCTGTGAGCGCGCTGACGGTGTTCGGTCTGGTGCTCACGTTCCTTGGGCTGGCGGGCTTTGTCGGTAGCCTCGTGCTCGCGCGCTGGGCGAGCAAGCAGCCGCGCGATCACTTCCCCTGGGTGTGGGCGACGTACGTCGTCTCGCTGCTGTTGATGGTCGCAGTGGGCCCGGCGGTCGCGCAGTTCGGGGTCACGCGATGAACCCGCGCCTGCAGCTCAAGCTCCTGCGCGGCGCCGGGACGCCGACGCCTGCCGCGCCTGCTCCGGAGCCCCCGCCGCTGCGCCTGCTCGGCGACGGCCTGGACGCGATCATCCAGTGCACCCGCCGTGCGCCCGTCGGCTGGGAGTGTCTCTTCTGGCCGCGCGGCTTCAACGACTCCGCGCTGCCGATCGCGCCCACGGTCATGGAGCGCCAGCTCCGCTATCTCACCGCGGCGCAGCTGCATCCGCTGCACAGCGACCCCGCGGCTGCGGACATGCGCGAGGCGCTCGGTGGCCTCTACCGCGCCGCGTGGGCGCGCCGGGAATTCCCGAACTTCCGTCGGTTCAGCCGCCTCATGCCGGTGCCGCTGGTGCGCCGGCGTGTGCCACGGGCCGCGCTCGTATGAGCGGCATCAATCGGATGGAGGCTGAGTGGCTGTATGCCGCCGAGCGCGCGCCGCGCCTCGCGCAATTGACGCGAGGCCAACGCGCGTACGCCCTGCAGCTGCGGCGCCAACTTGCCTTCACCCTCGCGTCTCGCGCCAGTCGCATTGCGCTCTTCAATCTTTCGTCCGAAGGGCGAGAGTGGACGGCGATCGCGGCCGCCTGCCGGCGCGAAGTCAAGCGCATCGAGCGGCTGGAAATAGGCCTCCGCCTTGAGGAGCACGTGCAGTGAGCACCGTGCTCTTCGGCTTCACCGCCTTCTCGCGCACCGCGGTGCTCAACCTCGAGCAGCAGTGCTACGTGCTCAGCGGCCTGCAGCGGCATGTCGAGGCCACGCTCGAAGGCTTCACCAAGGCCCGCCGACAGCGCGAGCGCGCCGGCGATCCGATCGACCACCTTGCCGCCGCCACCGAACGTGAGTGGCGCGGCATCGCCAAGCGCCTCCGCCGTGAATCGCTGCGCCTGGCTCACATTCGCTGGGGGCGCACCGCGTGTTCTTCCGCAACCTGACGCTGTTCCGTTTCCCGCCGACCTTCGGCGGCCTCTTCGACACCCCGGTCGCTGCTGAGCTCGCCGACATCGAGGGCGCTCTGCGCGAGTGCGCGTTGAAGTCGGTGGGCCCGCAGGAGCTGTCATCCCGCGGGTTCGTGCCGCCGCTCGGCCGCGACAGCGAGTCCTTCATGCACCGCGTCGGCGACGCGGCGTGGATCGCCGTCGGCGGCGAGGACAAGATCCTGCCCGGCGCGGTGGTCAACGACCTGTTGGCCAAGAAGCTCGACGAGCTCGAGGAGCGCGAAGGCGTGCGCCCTGGCTCGCGCGCGCGCAAGCGCCTGAAGGAAGAGCTGGTGACGGAGCTCCTGCCGAAGGCCTTCGTCCAGCCGGTGCGCACCGACGCCTACTTCGACCTCGCGCGTGGATTCATCGCCGTCGACACCTCTTCCCGCAAGGCGGCCGAGTCGGTCGTCTCGGAGGTGCGCCGCGCCGCCGGCAGCTTCCCGGCCCTGCCGATCAACGCCGAGGTGGCGCCGCGCACGATCCTCACCGGTTGGCTCGCCGGCGACGCGCTGCCCGAGGGCCTGACGCTCGGCGAGG
>JABFWF010000041.1 GCA_013362405.1 Lysobacter sp.
CGGCGCTACCTCCGGCTTCGGCCGTGCCGCCGCGCAGCGCTTCGTCGCCGGCGGCTGGCGCGTCGTCGCCACCGGGCGCCGCACTGATCGCCTCCGGCAGCTGGTCGACGAACTCGGCGCCGACCGCGTGCATCCCGCCTGCTTCGACGTGCGCGACGCCGGCGCGATGCAGGCCGCGCTCGCCGCATTGCCGGACGATTTCCAGACGATCGACCTGCTGGTCAACAACGCCGGCCTCGCGCTGGGCACCAAACCCGCGCAGGACGCCAGCCTCGACGACTGGCGCACGATGATCGACACCAACATCCTCGCGCTGGTGACCCTGACCCGCGCGCTCCTGCCCGCGCTGATCGCGCGCCGCGGCGCGATCGTCAACATCAGCTCGACCGCAGCGAACTATCCGTACACCGGCGGCAACGTCTACGGCGGCACCAAGGCCTTCGTCAGCCAGTTCTCGCTCAACCTGCGCAGCGACCTGCACGGCACCGGCGTGCGCGTGACCTCGCTCGAGCCGGGGATGGCGGAAACCGAGTTCACCCTCGTGCGCACGCACGGCGACCAGGCCGCCTCCGACGCACTGTACCGGGGCGTGGAACCGATGACGGCGGAGGACATCGCCGACACGCTGTGGTGGATCGCGACGCTGCCGCCACACCTCAACGTCAACCGCCTGGAGTTGATGCCGGTGCGCCAGTCGTTCGCCGGCTTCCAACTGCACCGGGACGCGTAAGCCGTCGGTGGCCCACCGCGGGACGTCCCCGCGTCCGGCGGCACGTGCGGCTGGCTTGTCGCGGCTTGCGCCGCTCGCGTACAACTACGCTGCCGCGCTCCACTCGCGCACGCTGACGTCCGAGGCACCGCTGGCGTGCAGCGGATCGGCGAAGGCCATCGCCTGGGCATCCTCCAGCGAATCCGCCCGCAGCACGTAGGCGCCGCCGCTGCGGTCGGCGAACGGGCCCCACGCCTCCAGCACGCCGCGCTCGCGCAGCGTCTCCAGGTGCGCGTAATGCGGCGCGATCACCGCCGGATCGAAGCGCGGCGTGCGCAGCGTCAGCACCAGGAAGCGCTTCATGCGGTCACGTCGGCGGCCGGCGTCGCCAGCGGTTCGTCGCTGAGATAGGTGTAGGCGGTCAGGCCGGCCTCCAGCGCCGCACCGAGCCGCTGCTCCTCGTCGGCCGGCAGGCCGGCGGCGTCGAGCTTGTCGCGATAGGCCCGGCGCAGCGCGCCGAGGTCGTAGCCGACGTAGTCGAGCATCACGTCGGTGGTGTCGCCGCGACGCTGCCGGCTCGTCGCGAAGCCGCCGGCGCCGTCGAGGTGCACTTCCACCGCATCGGTGTCGCCAAACAGGTTGTGGATGTCGCCCAGGATCTCCTGGTAGGCGCCGACCAGGAAAAACCCGAGCCGGTACTGCTCGCCATGGCGCATCGCGTGCAATGGCAGCGAGCTGTCCAGGCCCTCGTTCTCGACGTAGCAATCGACCTTGCCATCCGAATCGCAGGTCATGTCGGCGATCACGCCGCGACGCTGCGGCTGCTCGTCCAACCGCTCGATCGGCGCGATCGGGAACACCTGGTCGATCGCCCACACGTCCGGCATCGACTCGAACACGCTGAAGTTGACGAAGTACTTGTCGACCAGGCGCTCGTTCAGTTCGTCGAGCAGCTCTCGGTGGTTGCGCTCGCCCACGTCCAGGCGCTGGCGCACGCCGTGCGCGATCGCGTAGAACAGGTCGTCGATGCGTGCGCGATGGGCGAGGTCGAGCTGGCCGAGCGCGAACAGCGACAGGCCCTCCGCATGGCGGTACTGCGCGTCGTGGAAGAGTTCGACCGGCGGACGCGCATCGAGCTCGGAGTGCAGCTCGCGCAGGTGCGCGATCGCCAGCGGCTCGTCCGCATGCGCGGGCGGCACGCGGCCTTCCGGCGCGCGCTCGACCTCGGCGACGTTGGCGACCAGCACTGCGTGGTGCGCGGTCATCGCGCGGCCGCATTCGGTGACGATCCGCGGCGGCGGCAGCGTGTGCTGCTCGCAGGCCTCGGCGAGCGGCTGCACGATGTTGCCGGCGTACTGGTCCAGGCCGTAGTTGATCGAGCAGTAGCTGCGCGAGCGCGTGCCTTCGTAATCGACGCCGAGGCCGCCGCCGACGTCCATGTACTTCACCCGCGCGCCGAGCCTGGACAGTTCGACGAAGTAGCGCACCGCCTCGCGCATGCCGTTGGCGATGTCGCGCACGTTGGAGATCTGCGAGCCCATGTGGAAGTGCAGCAGCTGCAGGCAGTCGCCCATGCCGGCGTCGCGCAGCGCCTTCCACAGGTCGAGCACCTGCCGCGGCGAGAGGCCGAACTTCGCCTTGTCGCCGCCGCTGTTCTGCCACTTGCCGGCGCCGAGCGAGGCCAGGCGCATGCGTACGCCGATGCCGGGCCGCACGCCGAGCGCCTTCGCTTCCGCCAGGATCAGCGGCAGCTCGGACGGCTTCTCGACCACGATGAAGGTCTCGAGCCCGAGCCTGCGCCCGATCAGCGCGAGGCGGATGTATTCGCGATCCTTGTAACCGTTGCACACGATCAGCCCGCCCGGTCGCGACAGCGCGAGCACCGCCATCAGTTCGGGCTTGCTGCCGGCCTCCAGGCCGAAACCGTCGCCCGCGTGCGACGCCAGCACGCCGGCCACGCCCGCGTGCTGGTTGACCTTGATCGGATAGACCGCGGTGTAGCCGCCGCGATAGTCCCAGTCCGCCTGCGCCTTCGCGAACGCCTGCTGCAACTGCTGCAGCCGATCGCCGAGGATGTCGGGAAAGCGCACCAGCAGCGGCAGCTGTGCGCCGTTGGCGCGCGCGGCGTCGACCACGTCCGCCAGTGCGACTTCCGGCCCGCCCGCGCCCTTCGGCCGCGCGACGATCCGGCCTTTGCCGTCGACGTCGAAATAGCCACCGGCCCAGTGCGGGATCGAATAGGTCTTGCGGGCTTGGTCGGTCGACCAGGCGGTCATCGGCGGCGATCCGGGCAAATGAGCGGGCGCGCAGTTTAGCGCCCGCGACGCGAGAGGGCCGTGGCGTGGATGGCCGCCGGCCGCGACTCCGGCCAGCAAGGCGCGGACGCAGCCGCGGAGCAGCATCCGCCGCGGGTTCTGGCCCCGTCGAAGCGGTTGCGTTGAGCGGAAGCGCACGGGTGCTCCGCTACAATCCGCGCCCCGCAACGCACGGACCGCCCCATGACCGCGCCCACCTGGCATTACGAGAACTTCGACCCGACGGGTTCGGCGATCGGTTATCGCGTCACGCGCAAGCTCGACGAAGTGCAGTCGCCGTTCCAGAAGATCGAGATCTTCGAGACGACCGACTGGGGCAACCTCATGCTGATCGATGGCGCGGTGATGCTGACCACGCGCGACAACTTCCTCTACCACGAGATGATGTCGCACCCCGCGCTGTTCACGCATGCGGATCCGAAGCGCGTGGTGATCATCGGCGGCGGCGACTGCGGCACGCTGCGCGAGGTGTTGAAGCATCCCGGTGTCGAAAGCGCGGTGCAGTGCGACATCGACGAGCAGGTCACGCGCATGGCGGAGAAGTGGTTCGCCGAGTTGTGCGAATCCAACGCCGATCCGCGCGCGCAGCTGCTGTTCGACGACGGCGTCGCCTACATGGCGAACTGCGCGGCGGGCAGCGTCGACGTCGTCATCGTCGATTCGACGGATCCGGTCGGCCCGGCGGAAGGACTGTTCAACAAGGCGTTCTACGAAAGCTGCTTCCGTGCGCTGAAGGACGACGGCATCCTCGTGCAGCAGTCGGAGTCGCCGCTCGCGCTGCTCGGCCTGATCAAGGAGATGCGCGCGGAGATGGCGAAGGCGGGCTTCGGCGTGTTCAAGACGCTGCCGTTCCCGCAGCCCTGCTATCCGACCGGCTGGTGGAGCTGCACGCTCGCGCGCAAGCCGGGTGCCGACGCGGCCTTCGGCTTCCGCGAGGACGCTGCCCGCGGCAAGGCCTTCCCGACCCGCTACTACAGCGCCGGCGTGCATCGCGGTGCGCTCGCCACCCCGCCGTTCGTGGCCGAGGCGCTCGGCGGCTGAATCGGCCGGCGGCAAAGTGTGCCGCCCGTCGCATTCCGGAGCAGGGGCCCTGCAGAGGCGGCCCCCTGCGCCGACAATCCTCCATGCCGGCTCAGGGGGGGCCTGCCGGCAAGGACCACGCTTGCGCCAATGCCATTCGTTACTGGTTGCCGCGCTGCTGCTCGTGCCGGGCAGCGGCATGGCTGATCCTGCGCGCGTGCCGATGGGCCCCTTCGACACTCCTGCGGAGGTCGGCGGGGTGCCGGTCCCGGGGTTCGACGACGAGTTCGAGCGTCTCGACCGCGGCGAGATCTGGAAGCTCGACGCCGTCACTACCGAGCGCCGCCTTGTCGCGCTGGCCGCGCTGGTGCCGCCGGGTGACACCCACCGCGCGCTGCTGTACCAGTCGCTGCGCTGCAACTGGGGCTACCGCAACGATGTCCGCGCGCAGCAGGAAGCGGCCGAGGAGGGCCTCGCCCGTGCCGTGCAGGCGGGCGACCGCGAGGCGCAGGTGCGCTTCCGCTACTGCCGTGCCGGCGCGCGCGAGCAGATCACCACGCCGCAGGATGCGCTGGGCGACTACATCGCCGGCATCGACCTGGCACGCGCGATCGAGAACCCGCGCCTGGTCGCCGACGGCCTGGCCGCGCGCGGCGGCGTGCAGTCGCTGCTCGGCGAGCAGGGGCACGCGGTGCTCGACCTGCTGGCGGCCCAGCGTCTCTACGAGCGGGCCGGCGACCGCAACGACGCCGACGCCAACGTGCTCAACATCGCGGTCGCCTACCGGCGCATGGGCGACCACGGCAAGGCGGCCGAATACCTCGCCCAGAGCGAGCAGTACGCGGTCCGCAGCGGGGACTGGACCACGCTCCTGTCGACCCTGATGCAGCAGGGCTACCTCGCCGAGGACGAAAACCGCCCCGAGGAGGCGCTTGCGCGCTACCAGCGGGCGCTGGTCGTCGCGCAGCAGCAGTCCAGCCGTTCCGACATCGCCACCGCGCACCTGGGCATGGCGCTCCCGCTCATCCTGCAGCGGCAGTACGCGCAGGCGCTGCAGCTGCTGGCCCGCACGCAGCTGGAGTTCGACGCCGCCGGCGATCGCTCCAGCCAGGGGATGCTCGACCTGCGCCGCGGCCAGGCGCATGCCGGCCTTGGCCAGCACGAGCGTGCGCTCGCCGATTACGCGCGCGCCGCGGTCAGCATCGAGCGCGGAGGCAACCTGCGCTACCAGGCGATGCTGTACGAGGCGCGCGCCGTCAGCGACCAGGCGCTCGGCCACAGCGCCGCGGCGGTCGTGGATCTGAATCGCTACATCGCCGCGCACGAGGCGGTCGAGCAGCGCAACCACAGCCAGCAGGCCGAAGTACTGCGCTACCAGGTCGACGCCGAGCGTAGCGAGCTCGAGAACCGCCGCCTCAGCGTCGAGAAGGCCGCGCGCGACCGCCAGCTCGCCGCGCTGCTGAATGCCCGCCGCTGGCAGTGGACGGCGCTCGCCCTCGGTGGGCTGCTGCTCGCCGTGCTCGGCGCGCTGGTGATGCGCCAGTTCGACCGCGTGCGCCGCCTGCGCGAACTCGCTTCCACCGATCCGCTCACCGGCGTGGCCAACCGGCGCAGCATCGAGTTGCACGGCGAGGCGGCGATGCTCCACGCGCGCGCGCTCGGCCATCCGCTCAGCGTGCTCATCCTCGACGTCGACCACTTCAAGCGCATCAACGACGCGTGCGGGCATCTCGCCGGCGACCAGGTGCTGGCGCAGGTCGCGCGCGCCTGCCAGGAGGCGATGCGCCAGCACGACCGCCTCGGCCGCATCGGCGGTGAAGAGTTCCTCGTCGTGTTGCCGAGCACGCGGCTGGCGCAGGCGCACCCGATCGCCGAGCGCCTGCGCGAGGCGGTGGCGGCGGTGTCCCTGGACGCCATCGGCAACGGGCTGAAGGTCACCGCCAGCATCGGCGTCGCCGAACTGCAGGCGACCGATGCCGACCTCAAGGCGCTGCTGCAGCGCGCCGACCTGGCGCTCTACGCCGCCAAGGCCCAGGGACGCGACCGCGTGCAGCTCGCCGATACGTCGCAGGCCGAGCTTCCCCTGCGGGCCGCGCCCGCCGAGGCCTGACGCCGCTACAGCGCGTCGGCGTCGAGCTCGCCGGTGCGGATGCGCACCACCTTGCCGAGCTCCCACACGAAGATCTTGCCGTCGCCGATCTTGCCGGTGCCGGCGGCCTGCATGATCGCCTCGACCACCGCATCGACCTGTTCGTCGGTCACCGCGACCTCGAGCTTGATCTTGGGCAGGAAATCGACCACGTATTCGGCGCCGCGATAGAGCTCGGTGTGGCCCTTCTGGCGGCCGAAGCCCTTGACCTCGGTGGCGGTGATGCCGGCCACGCCGACGTCCGACAGCGCCTCGCGCACGTCGTCGAGCTTGAACGGCTTGATGATGGCCATGACCATCTTCATCTTCACGCGATCTCCATGTCGGCCCCCAGCAGCATACCGTGGACGGTGGCGACAGCTGCCGGAGGCCCTGTCGCCGCACCGCAGGCGCGTGCTCCAATACGCGCCCCGCGCCGGACGTCGGACTAATCCGACGGCATGGCGCGGCGCTCGCCGACGGCGCGGGCGCGGCGCCCTGGCCAAGCTGTGGGCAAGCAAGCAGCGTGCGACCAGGAGCCGCCACATGAATGCCACCGCCATGATCGACCTCAGTCACATCGACGAACTCGCCCGCCGCCTTTCCAACCTCGTTCCGCCCACGATGCGCGGCAACGGCTTCGAGGACCTGCGCGACGAGCTGCAGGAGAACTTCAAGTCGGTGCTGCAGGCGGGGCTGGCCAAGCTCGATCTCGTCACCCGCGAGGAGTTCGAGGTCCAGCGCGCGGTGCTGCTGCACACGCGCGAGAAGCTCGACGCGCTGCAGCAGACCGTGGCCGAGCTGGAAGCGCAACAGACCACCAGCGCGCCGCCGCGCTGAGCCCGCCACCATGTCGCTCGCAGTCGTGCACAGCCGTGCACGCGCCGGCGTGCGCGCGCCCGCCGTGCGCGTCGAGGTGCATCTCGGCGGTGGCCTGCCGTCGATGTCGATCGTCGGCCTGCCCGAGGCCGCCGTGCGCGAGGCGAAGGACCGTGTGCGCGCGGCGATCCAGTGCGCGCAGTTCGAGTTCCCCGCGCGCCGCATCACCGTCAACCTCGCGCCGGCCGACCTGCCCAAGGAAGGCGGCCGCTTCGACCTGCCGATCGCGCTCGGCATCCTCGCCGCCAGCGGGCAGGTGCCGCTGGAAGCGCTGCGCGACGTCGAGTTCCTCGGCGAGCTCGGCCTGACCGGCGAACTGCGCGCGGTCGACGGCGTGCTGCCGGCCGCGCTTGCCGCGGCGCGCGATGGCCATCGCATCGTCGTGCCCGCGGCGAACGGACCCGAGGCCGCGCTCGCACGCGACGTGCAGGCGACGACCGCGCGCACGCTGCTGGAAGTGTGCGCCGCGCTCGAC
>JABFWF010000279.1 GCA_013362405.1 Lysobacter sp.
CGGGCCGCCCGCGCGCAGCCGGCTGCGCAGGCATCGCCGGAGCGACGCCAGCGCCGCCGTCCACCGCCACCGGATCCGGCGGGGCCAGCAGCCAGCGTCCGTCGCGCAGCACCACCCTGCCCTGCAGCGGCGGCAGCACCAGCTGGCGCCAGCGGATCCGCAGGTCGCCGACCTGCGGGTCGAGCGGATTGTCGGCGCTGCCCAGGCCGTCGCCTTCTGGCTGGAAGGTCGCCGACATGTTGCCCGGCAACGCATCGAAGCTCGGCCGGATGTCCTGCCACGCACCCAGCGTGGCGATCACCTGCGGATCGATCGGGCGGCCATCCAGCGTCACGCCGCGCGCCAGCCAGCGTCGGCCCGGCAGTGGCCAGTCGACCGGATTGGCGTGGCCCGGCGCGAAATGCGAGGCATCGATCGGTTCATCGCTCCACACGCGTGCGTAGCCCCGTGGCGTGACGGCCCACTGCAGCATCTCGACGCGACGCTCCAGCCCTGGCGCGCGCGCGACGACACCGAACTCGACATCACGCAGCGGCGGATCGGAGCGCACCGCCCCGTCGGACGCGTCCTGCGCGTGGAGCGCGCCGGCGAGCAGGAGGAGGCCGGCGAGCGCCGCCAGCCGCCGCATCAGCCCAAGGCCCGCGCGTGCAGCTCGGCCACCTCGTGGGCGGTGCCGAAACGACCCTTCGCGTCGCGGGTGACCTGCGCCAGCGCGCATTCCGGATCGTGGGTGAAGAACAGGTGCACGTTGCGCGCGAGCTTGTCCTCGAGGAACTCGCGCTTCTCGTCGATCAGCAATTCGGCGTTGCGGTCGTAGCCCATGGTGATCGGCACGTGCACCCACGGGCGGCCGGGAATGAGGTCGGCGCAGAACACGACACCACCGTGCACCTCGCCGTCGACGTGCTCGGGCCCGACGATCTCCGACAGCATCAGGCCCGGCGTGTGGCCGTCGCTGTAGTGGAACCGCACGGCCTTGCCGAGCGCCTGCGAATGCGCGTCGTCGACGATCTCCAGCCGGCCGCTGCGCTCCAGCAGGCCAGGCAGCTCGGGAACGAAGCTGGCGCGGTCGCGCGCATGCGGGTGGCGGGCGCGCTCCCAGCAGCCGGCGCTGACGAGGTAGGTGGCGTTCGGGAACAGCAGCGACGGCGCGGCGCCTTCGCGCCATTCCGCGAGCAGGCCGCCGGCGTGGTCGAAATGCAGGTGCGAGAGGACGACCACGTCGATGTCCTCGTGGCCGAAGCCGGCTTCGCGCAGCGAGTCGAGCAGCACGTGGCGGTCCTCCACCACGCCGTAGCGCTCGCGCAGCTTCGGCTCGAAGAACGCGCCGATGCCGGTTTCGAACAGCACCGTCCTGCCGTTCAGCGGGCTCGCGAGCAGCGCGCGGCAGGCGAGCGGGATGCGGTTCTGCTCGTCCGGGGGGGACCACTGCGCCCACATCGCGCGCGGCGCGTTGCCGAACATCGCGCCGCCGTCGAGCTTCTGCGAGTTGCCGCGGACCGACCAGAGCTTCATGCGGCGATTCTAGCGCCGGCGCCGCGGTCCGTCCCGCGTCGGCGATTACTGGCCGCGGACGGGTTCCGCCGACAGATGGAACACGAACGCGCCGTCCTCCGGCTGCGCCGCCTGCACGCGGATCGGCGCAAGCGCGCCGGCGGCGGCCAGCGTGCCCTCGCCGCTGGCGATGGGCTTCGCGCCGAAGCCGAACAGGCCGCCGCGCCAGCCCTGCACGGTGAGGTGCACGCGCTTGCCCGGTGCAAGCCGCAGCAGGCCCTGCGCGTCCTTCGGCACGACCACGTTGCGCCCGCCGCTGTCGTCGAGCGCGTCCTGGGCGAAAGCGAACAGCGGCTCGCCGTCGGCCGCGACGGTGAAGCGCCAATCAGTGGTGCCGAGCCTGCCGTCGTGCTCGACCGCGATGCGTTCGACCTGCACGCGCAGCGGCACCGGCGCGGTGTTCGCCGTCGCGCTGGCGATGGGTGCCGCCGGCCGCGCTTCCGCCTTCGGCGCGCTCGCCCCGCGCGTGTCGTGCAGGTTCACGTACACGCCGGTCAGCGCGGCGATCAGCGCCGCGGTGCCCGTGAGGATCGCAGGGACGTGCTGCAGCGCGGGTTTGCGCTCGTTGTCGGCCATGGCGGGATCAGGGTTGCAGCAGGACGTCGGCCCTGCCTTCCGGATGGCGCGGGTCGCTGCCGCCCTCGAGCGTATCGCGCCGCTTGTCCCATGCCACCGTCTGCAGGTTGCCCCAGGTCGGCTCGCCTGCGTTCACCGTGTGCCCCATCGCCTGCAGCGCCGCGACCGTCGCCGGCGACAGCGCGCCGGCTTCGGCGGAAATCACGTCCGGCAGCCACTGGTGGTGGAAGCGTGGCAGCGCGGCGACCTGTCGAGCCGACAGCCCGTCGTCGTAGCCGAGGATGCCGAGCAGCACCTCGGTGATGATGCGGCTGCCACCCGGCGCGCCGAGCGCGACGACCTTGTCCTTCGATTCCATGAAGGTCGGCGTCATCGAGCTGAGCATGCGCTTGCCGGGCTTGGGCGCGTTCGCGGCGAAGCCCATCACGCCGAACGCATTCGGCGTGCCCGGCTTGAGCGCGAAGTCGTCCATCTCGTCGTTGAGCAGCACGCCGGTGCCGGGCGGGACGAGACCGGAGCCGTACAGCAGGTTCACCGTCTGCGTCGCCGACACGCGGTTGCCATCGCGGTCGATGATCGCGAAATGGGTGGTCTCGTCGTCCTCGAGCGGCGCCGGCTGTCCGGACAGCAGCGCGCTCGGCGTCGCCTTGTCCGGGTGGATGGTGGCGCGCAAACCAGCGGCGTAGTCGGCGCTCATCAGGCGCGCGACGGGCATCTTCACGAAGTCGGGATCGCCCAGCCAGATCGTGCGATCGCGATACGCGCGGCGCATCGCCTCGGTGAGGATGTGCACGCGGTGCGCGTCGTCGAGCTTGCGCAGGTCCCAGCCTTCGGCGACCTGCAGGATCTCGGCCAGCGCGATGCCGCCCGACGACGGCGGCGGCGCGGTGACGATGTTCCAGTCGTGGTAGCGCAGGCGCAGGGGCGCGCGGTATTTCACCTGGTAACCGGCGAGTTCGGCGGCGGTCCAGTGGCCACCGGCCGCCTGCACGCCGGCGATCAGCTTCTGCGCGATGTCGCCCCGGTAGAAGCCGTCGCGCCCGCGCGTGGCGATCAGTTCCAGCGTGCGCGCGAGGTCGGGCTGCTTGAGCACCTTGCCGGTCTTCGGCGGCGTGCCGTCGGCGAGGAACACCGCGCGCGTGCCCGGATACCGCTCCATCACCGTACGCCGACTGGCATAGCCCTTCTCGAGCCGGTCGTACACCGTAAAACCGTCGCGGGCGATGCGGATCGCCGGCGCCAGCGATGTCGCCAGGGGCAGACGGCCGTACTTGCGCGCGAGCTCCACCAGCGCGGCAGGCAGTCCCGGAATGCCGGCCGACCACGGGCCGTTCTGCGCGCGGTCGGGATCGAGCGCGCCGTGTGCGTCGAGATAGGCCTGCGGCGTCGCCGCCTCGGGCGAGGTCTCGCGCGCATCGAGGAACACTTCCTGGCCGGTCTTGGCGTCGTGCAGCAGGAAGAAGCCGCCGCCGCCCAGCCCCGAACTGATCGGCTCGACCACCGACAGCGTCGACGACACCGCCACCGCCGCATCGAACGCGTTGCCGCCTTCGTGCAACACCTGCAGGCCGGCCTCGGTGGCGAGCGCGTGGCCGCTGGCGATCGCCGCGCCAGGCGGATGCGCGGCAGGCATCGCGGACGTCTGCGCGAGGCCCGGCAGCGCCAGCAGCAGCCACAGCGCGCAGGCCGCGGCGAAGCGCCGGATCACACGGTCCTTCAAGCGGCGGGCGCCTGCGCCTGCAATCGCATCAGCTTGGCCAGCAACTGCGGCTCGTCCTCGGGATGCGCCGGATCCGGTTCGATGCACTCCACTGGACAGACGACGACGCATTGCGGCTCCTCATGGTGGCCGACGCACTCGGTGCAGCGCGCGGGATCGATCACGTAGATGGCCTCGCCCTGGCGGATCGCCTGGTTCGGGCAGACCGGCTCGCAGACGTCGCAGTTGACGCAGAGTTCGGTGATTCGCAGCGACATTCGAAAAGCGCCGGCGGGATGCGCCTGCAAGCGGGCCTGCCACTTTACTACCCGCGGCGGGCGCGGGCCGGCACGCGGTCCCGGAAAAGGAAAACGCCGGCGTGCGCCGGCGTTTTCCAGTACCTCGCAGGCAGCGCCGCGCGGCTTACTTGGCTTCGACGAAGGTGTAGTCGACGCCTGCCGGCGTCACCCCCGCCTTGACCCGGTCGCTGTCCTCGGCCTTGCCGATGAAGAGCACCTTGACGCCCTTCATCGAGCCCGCCGGCACGTCCTTGAACGCGGCGATCACCATGTCGGCCATCTTCGCCGAGGCGGGCGAGCCGTACGCAAGCAGGTTGCCCGACACGATGCCGCGGCCCACGTCCTCCTTGGCCTTCTCCGCCAGGCGGGTGTACTGGTCGTTGAAGTCGGGCGTGCTCTCGCCCGGCAGGAAGTACACGTACGGCGCGTTGGAATTGGCGCTCATGTAGCGCGGCACCACGTCCTGCAGGTACGCGCGCCAGGCGTTGGCGTCGTCGGTCTTCGGCGCGGCCATCTGCGGCTTGGCCGCGGCCTGCGGCGCCTCCTCCTTCTTGCAGCCGGCGAAAGGCAGCACGAGGCAGGCGATCAGCATGAGGCGGGACAGGATCTTCATTGCGGGTTCCCCGGAAAGTTGGTTGTGAGCCCGCACCCGCCCTCCGGGCCGGCGCGCGCGCACCGTGCCGGCGACCGCCCGGCGCGGTGTCCCCGAGCGCCGCTCGCGCGGACGCTCCTGCACGCCTTCCGTGGCGTGCCGGCTTCCGTTGCGGGAAGCCGCTAGATGCTGCCGACCCGCCGCTCCGCCTGCAGCGCCTGTGCGACCGCGGGCGGCACGAAGGCCGACACGTCGCCGCCCAGACGCGAGATCTCGCGCACGAGCGACGAGGAAATGAAGCCGTACTGCTCGGCCGGCGTGAGGAACAGCGTCTCCACGCCGGGGATCAGGTGGCGGTTCATGCTCGCCAGCTGGAATTCGTATTCGAAGTCGGACACCGCGCGCAAGCCGCGCAGCAGCACGCCGGCGCCGAGCTCGGCGACGAAATGCGCCAACAGGCCATCGAAACCGCGGACTTCCACGTTCGGATGCGCCGCCAGCGCCTCGCGCGCCAGCCGCACGCGCAGGTCGAGGGCGAGCGCAGGCCGCTTGCCGGGGCTCTCGGCAACGCCGACGACCAGCCGTTCGAACAGCGGCGCGGCGCGACCGACCAGATCGACGTGGCCGTTGGTGATCGGATCGAAAGTGCCGGGGTAGACCGCGAAGCGGGTACGTAGCACGCTCATTCCGTCGCTGCGTCGTCGGCCGTGGAATCGGCCGCCAGTGTAGCAGCCGCCTCCGGGGCGCGGCGGTACAGCGCATAGCGCACTTCGCGGGTGCGGCCTTCGCGATGCGGCAGCCAGCCGGGCGGCGGCGCGGGCGCGGCTTCCGTGGGCGCCTCGAGGTACAGCCAGGCATCGTCGGCGAGCCACGGCGGCAGCATCGCGAGCACGTCCTGCCACAGGCCGGACGCGAACGGCGGATCGAGGAACACGACATCGAAGCGCGCGCGGTCGGCGGAAGCGTGCTGCGGCGCGCGCAGCCAGGCCAGCGCGTCGGCCTGGGCGACGTGCGCCCGCCCGCCGGCGTGCAGGCGCTCGATCGTTGCGCGCAGGTTGCCGGCCAGCCGCACGTCGCGTTCGACCAGCCACGCCTCGCGCGCACCGCGCGACAGCGCCTCCAGCCCGAGCGCACCGCTGCCGGCGAACAGGTCGAGCACGCGCGCGCCGTGCAGCTTCGGCTGCAGCCAGTTGAACAACGTCTCGCGCACGCGATCGGCGGTGGGGCGCAGGCCGGGTGCGTCCGCGACCGGCAGGCGCGTGCCGCGCCACTCGCCGCCGACGATGCGCACGTAGCCCGGCGCGACGCTGCGTTGGCGTGGCGTGCTCATCGGGGACGACTCACAGGGGACCAAGGGAGGCGGGTGCTACCATGCGCGCCATTCTGCGCGATGACCCGACGATGGTGAGTTTCTTCCGGCGCAAGAAGCCCGAAGCGGGCAGCCCGCAGTACAGCATCGAGGAACTGGCCGCCGCGTTTCCCGGCGCGCCGGCCCCCGAGCCGCAGCCGGAACCGAGCGCGGAACCCCTTGTCGACGTCGCCCCGCCGGCGACCGCCGAACAGCCAGCGATCACCACCGACGTCGCCGAATCGCCCGCCGTTGTGCGTGACGAGCCCGAGGTCTCAGCGGCTCCGGCCGCCCCCGGCCGGCTCGGCTGGCGCGAGCGCCTGCGCGGCACCGGCTTTGCGCGCAGCCTCGGCGGACTGTTCTCGCGCCACCCGCGGCTGGACGACGACCTGCTCGACGCGATCGAGACGGCTCTGCTCACCGCCGACGTCGGTGTCGCCGCCACCACGCAGGTCGTCGACGACCTGCGCAAGCGGATGAAAGCGCGCGAATTCGCGGATGCCAATGCGCTGCTCGCTGCGCTGCGCGCAGACCTGGTTGCGATGCTGCGGCCGGTCGCGAAGCCGCTGGCGATCGATTCGGCGGGACGCCCCTTCGTGCTGCTCACCGTCGGCGTCAACGGCGTCGGCAAGACCACCACCATCGGCAAGCTCGCGCGCCGCTTCAAGGATGAAGGTCGCTCGCTCATGCTCGCCGCCGGCGACACCTTCCGCGCCGCCGCGGTCGCGCAGTTGCAGGCCTGGGGCGAGCGCAACGGCGTGCAGGTGGTGGCGCAGGGACAGAACGCGGATCCCGCATCGGTCGCCTTCGACGCGCTGCAGGCGGCGAAGGCACGCGGCACCGACGTGCTCATCGCCGACACCGCCGGCCGCCTGCACACCCAGCAGGGGCTGATGGCCGAACTCGGCAAGATCAGGCGCGTGCTCGGCAAGCTCGACGCGTCCGCACCGCACGAGGTGCTGATGGTGATCGACGGCACCACCGGGCAGAACGCGCTGTCGCAGTTGCGCCAGTTCAACGCGGCGGTCGGCGTGACCGGCCTCGTCGTGACCAAGCTCGACGGCACCGCAAAGGGCGGCGTGGTGTTCGCGCTCGCGCGCGAGTTCGGCATCCCGATCCGCTTCGCCGGCATCGGCGAGCGCCCCGAGGACCTGCGCGTGTTCGACGCCGAGGCCTTCGTCGACGCGCTGCTGCCCGAATCGCTCGGCGGTTGATGCGGACGCCGCACGCCGCGCGCATGCGTTCCCTGGCTTCGCACGGGAAGCAGGCGCGTGGCCTCCGCTAGCCCTGCGCCCGACGAC
>JABFWF010000273.1 GCA_013362405.1 Lysobacter sp.
CGCCGCGCAGGTCGCCGCCGAGAAGGCCGGCAAGGCCGCGCTCGACTACGGCGTGAAGTCGCTGGAAGTCCGCATCAAGGGGCCGGGCCCGGGTCGTGAATCGGCCGTCCGCTCGCTCAACAACGTGGGCTACAAGATCACCAACATCATCGACGTGACGCCGATCCCGCACAACGGGTGCCGTCCGCCGAAGAAGCGTCGCGTCTAAGGGGAGCTGAAGAACCATGGCTCGTTATATCGGTCCCACCTGCAAGCTCGCCCGCCGCGAAGGCGCCGACCTCGGTCTGAAGTCGCCGGCGCGCGCGCTCGATTCCAAGTGCAAGCTCGAGCAGAAGCCCGGCCAGCACGGCGCCACCGCGCGCAAGGGCAAGCTGTCCGACTACGCCACCCAGCTGCGTGAGAAGCAGAAGGTCAAGCGCATCTACGGCCTGCTGGAGCGCCAGTTCCGCAACTACTACAAGAAGGCCTCGACCAGGAAGGGCAACACCGGCGAGAACCTGCTGCAGCTCCTGGAGACGCGTCTCGACAACGTCGTCTACCGCATGGGCTTCGCGGTCACCCGCCCCGCTGCCCGCCAGCTGGTCTCGCACCGCGGCGTGCTGGTCAACGGCAAGCCGGTCAACCTGCCGTCGTACGCGGTCAAGGCGGGCGATGCGGTTGCCCTGTCCGAGCGCGCGCAGAAGCAGTTGCGCGTGCAGGAGTCGCTGACTGTGTCCGGCCAGATGGACCTGTCGCCCGCGTGGGTGGAAGTCGATTCCAAGAACTTCGCCGGCGTATTCAAGGCGGTTCCGGATCGCGCCGACCTGCCGGCCGACATCAACGAAGCGCTGATCGTCGAGCTGTACAGCAAGTAATGGAGTGACGACGCCCGCGGCCGCGCCGCGGGACGTCGCACAGCAGGCCGGCCCGGACGACGGGCCGGCCTCCCCCGGAAGGGGCCTCCCAAAGCTTCAAACGCCTGCCGCGGACCCCGCCGCGCGGGCACTGAGGAGAAGTCACACAATGACGGTTACCGCCAACCAGGTCCTGCGTCCCCGCGGCCCCCAGATCGAGCGCATCAGCGACCACCGCGCCAAGGTGGTGATCGAACCGCTGGAGCGCGGCTACGGCCACACCCTCGGCAATGCGCTGCGCCGCGTGCTGCTGTCCTCGATCCCCGGCTTTGCGATCACCGAGGTCGAGATCGACGGCGTGCTGCACGAGTACACCACGGTCGAAGGCCTGCAGGAAGACGTGCTCGAGGTGCTGCTCAACCTCAAGGATGTCGCCATCCGCATGCACACCGGCGATTCCTCCACCCTGAGCCTGTCCAAGCAGGGCCCGGGCGTGGTCACCGCCGGCGACATCAAGACCGACCACAACGTCGAGATACTCAACCCCGAGCACATCATCGCGCACCTGACCAAGGACACCGCGCTGAACATGCGGTTGAAGATCGAGCGCGGCTTCGGCTACCAGCCGGCTGCCGCCCGTCGTCGCCCGGATGAGGAAACCCGCGCGATCGGTCGCCTGATGCTGGATGCGTCGTTCTCGCCGGTGCGCCGCGTGGCGTACGCGGTCGAGGCCGCGCGCGTCGAGCAGCGCACCGACCTCGACAAGCTGGTCCTCGACATCGAGACCAACGGCACGATCGACGCCGAGGAAGCCGTGCGCACCGCCGCCGACATCCTCAGCGACCAGCTGTCGGTGTTCGGCGACTTCACCCACCGCGACCGCGGCGCGGCGAAGCCGCAGGCCGCGGGCGTCGACCCGATCCTGCTGCGTCCGATCGACGACCTCGAGCTGACCGTGCGTTCGGCCAACTGCCTCAAGGCCGAGAGCATCTACTACATCGGCGACCTGATCCAGAAGACCGAGGTCGAGCTGCTGAAGACGCCGAACCTCGGCAAGAAGTCGCTCACAGAGATCAAGGAAGTGCTCGCGCAGCGTGGCCTGTCGCTCGGCATGAAGCTCGAGAACTGGCCGCCGGCCGGCATCGCCTCGCACGGGATGATGGGCTGAGCAATGCGCTAGCCGATGCCCTATCGGCATCGGCTGCATGCGTTCGGCGCCAGCCATGGATGGTTGGACAGGGCGATCCGAAGCAACGCCCGTGGCGCCAAGGACGGCAGCTCCAACGGTTTTGATGTGATGAAGCCGTTGCAATAACGGATACCCGCAACACCAGCCGACGGGCCCCAAGGCCCGCGGCGCGTCGGCCAGGACGGCCGGCCAGGACCAGCGCAGTCCGAAGCTCCAGCGCCAGGATGGCGACAACGACGTCCAACAGCTCCAGCATTCACCAGGAATCCAATCCATGCGCCACCAGAAATCCGGACGCAAGTTCAGCCGCACCAGCGCGCATCGCCAGGCGATGTTCGAAAACATGGCTGCGTCGCTGTTCAAGCACGAGCTCATCCGCACCACGCTGCCGAAGGCGAAGGAACTGCGCCGCGTCGCCGAGCCGCTGATCACGCTCGCCAAGGTCGACAGCGTCGCCAACCGCCGCCTCGCCTTCTCGCGCCTGCGCGACAAGGAAGCGGTCGGTACCCTGTTCACCGTGCACGGCCCGCGCTACGCCACCCGTCCGGGCGGCTACCTCCGCATCCTCAAGTGCGGCTTCCGTGCCGGCGACAACGCGCCGATGGCGTACGTCGAGCTGGTCGACCGGCCGCAGGCCGCCGAGTAAGCGATCTGCCTCTCCGTGCATCGAACGCCCCGGCCCAGAGCCGGGGTTTTCGTTTTAGTTCCCGCCGTCGGGCGGCGACGAACGCACTTCCCAAGGCCGCGCATGGCCCGCTATCTTCCTGCGCATGAATGCGAACCCCTTCCATTGGTCGTTCCGCGCGCAATGCCTGCTGGCGTTCTTCGCCTGCGTGGGGCTGCTCGCCTTCGCGCTGTACGAACAGCTGCACGTCGGCCTGGTGCCCTGTCCGCTCTGCATCTTCCAGCGCATCGCGTTCACCGTGACCGGCCTGGTCTTCCTCGTCGCCGGACTGCACGCCCCGCGCAGGACTTCCGGGCAACGTGCGTATGCCCTGCTGGCGTTCATCGCGGCGCTCGGCGGCGTCGGCATCGCCGCGCGCCACGTGTGGATCCAGCACCTGCCGCCCGATCAGGTGCCCGCCTGCGGTCCCGGGCTCGACTACCTGCGCGAGCTGCTGCCGCTCAGCGGCGTGATCAGGACGGTGCTCACCGGTTCGGGCGAATGCGCCAAGGTCGACTGGACGCTGTTTGGCATGTCGATGGCCGAATGGGGGTTGGTGTGGTTCGTGCTGCTGGCGCTGTGGGCGTTGCGGTTGTTGCTGCGCAAGCGCTGGCGCCTGGCCTTCTGACGAATCGTTGTTGCGGGAGGGTGCGACGAGGGCGATGATGGCCGCCCGACCACCGCAAAGCACCGCAATGCCGCATACCGACCGTAGCCTGCGCCCCGTGAAGTTGTCGCCCGAGTGGGCGCCGGCCTCCTGGCGCGCGCGGCCGCCTGCGCAGATGCCGGTGTATCCCGATGCGGTGGAACTCGCAGCGGCGCTGTCCGAGTTGCACGCGCTGCCGCCGCTCGTCACCTCCTGGGAGATCCTCGCGCTCAAGCAGCGCCTGGCCGAAGCGCAGGAAGGCCGGCGCTTTCTCCTGCAGGGAGGGGACTGCGCGGAGAGTTTCGGCGAGTGCAGCTCGGAGGTGATCTCCAACCGCCTCAAGGTGCTGCTGCAGATGAGCCTCGTGCTCGTGCATGGATTGCGCCTGCCGGTGGTGCGCGTCGGCCGCTTCGCCGGCCAATACGCCAAGCCGCGCTCGGCCGACACCGAGACGATCGACGGCGTGACGCTGCCGAGCTACCGCGGCGACATCATCAACGGCGCGGCTTTCACGCCGGAGGCGCGCACGCCCGATCCGCGCCGCATGATCAAGGCGCACGCCCGCTCGGCGATGACGATGAACTTCGTGCGCGCGCTGATCGATGGCGGCTTCGCCGACCTGCACCATCCCGAGTACTGGGATCTCGGCTGGGTCCGCCATTCGCCGCTCGCCGACGAATACCAGCGCATGGTCGCCGGCATCGGCGATGCGGTGCGCTTCATGGAGACGCTGTCCGGCAGCGAGGTATACAACCTCAATCGCGTGGACTTCTACACGTCGCACGAGGCGTTGCTGCTGCCGTACGAGGAGGCGCAGACGCGGCAGGTGCCGCGGCAGTGGGGCTGGTTCAACCTCAGCACGCACCTGCCGTGGATCGGCATGCGCACGGCCGCGCTCGATGGCGCGCACGTGGAGTACTTCCGCGGCATCCGCAACCCGATCGCGGTGAAGGTCGGGCCCTCGGTGGCCACCGACCAGCTGCTGCGGCTGGTCGACCTGCTCAATCCGGACGACGAGCCGGGGCGCCTCACCTTCATCCACCGCATGGGCGCGGCCAGCGTCGCGGCGAAGCTGCCGCCGCTGCTGGACGCTGTGCGTCGCGAAGGCCGCCGCGTGCTGTGGGTGTGCGATCCGATGCACGGCAACACCGAGAGCGTGGCGAGCGGCTACAAGACGCGGCGTTTCTCCAACATCCGCAGCGAGCTGGAGCAGGCATTCGAACTGCACGCCGCGGCCGGCACGCGCCTGGGCGGCGTGCACCTCGAGCTGACCGGCGAGGACGTCACCGAATGCCTCGGCGGCGCGCGCCAACTCACCGAGGCCGACCTCGCCCGCGCCTACCGGTCGACCGTGGATCCGCGCCTGAATTACGAGCAGGCGCTGGAGATCGCGATGCTGATCGTGCGCAAGCAGTCGCAGTTGAACGCGCCGGCCTGAATCGCGCGCGGCCTTCGCCGGTCGCGACGAAGATGCGATGCGTGCTCGTGGGCGGATGCGCCCGTCCGGCGCGAATCGCCGCTCAGTAGCGTCGGCGAACGATGTCGCGGGCCAATACCGCGACGACGACGAGGTTGATGACCACCGCGATGCTCGACAGCCAGCCGGGATGCCGCAGCAGCGCGTAGGCATCGAAGGGCAGGTACAGCGTCGCGCCGAGGCAGCCCAGCCACGAGGCCCAGGCCTTGTCGCGCCACAATCCCCAGGCTTCGGCGACGTGCAGGACGCCGTAGGCGGCGACGCCGGCCGCCGCCAGGTGCACGGATCCCGGGCTGATCGTGTGCGACAGCCAGGCGAGGGCGCCGTGATCGGGGTCGAGCTGGAATTCCTCGATCAGCGCATGCACCCAGCGCTTGAGCGGCACCGGGCCGATGACTTCCAGCCCACTGGCGGCGAGCAGCGCGAGGAACCCCTTGATGCCTTCGACCAGCGCGATCGCCCGCAATCCCGGGTGGTGCCGGGGATTGGGGTCGTAGTGCGGATGCTGGGGGGCGTCGGCGGGCTGCATGGGCGCGCAGACTAACCCGCCGGCATGTCCGCGGTCATCACGCGGCGCGCGAGGCGCGCTTGCGATCGGTTTCGGTGCGCATCTTCTTGCGCAGGCGGATCGCCTTCGGCGTGACCTCGACCAGTTCGTCGTCGTCGATGAACTCCAGCGCCTGCTCCAGCGAGAACTTGATCGCCGGGATCAGGCCTTCGTCGTCGTCCTTGCCGGACGCGCGAAAGTTGGTCAGCTGCTTGCCGCGCAGGGCATTGACGGTGAGGTCGTTGTCCTTGCTGTTGATGCCGACGATCTGGCCTTCGTAGATTTCCTCGCCCGGCTCGATGAACAGGCGGCCGCGCTCCTGCATCGCGATCTGGGCATAGGCGGGCGAGGGGCCGGTGCCGTTGGAGATCAGGACGCCGTTCTGGCGCTGGCCGATCGAGCCCTCGGTCTTCGGGCCGTAATGGTCGAACACGTGGAACAGCAGGCCCGTGCCGGCGGTCAGCGTGCGGAACTCGGTCTGGAAGCCGATCAGTCCGCGCGCGGGGATCATGTAATCCAGCCGCACGCGTCCCTTGCCATCGGGCTCCATGTTCTGCAGCAGCGCCTTGCGTTCGCCCAGGCGACCCATCACGCCGCCCTGGAACTGCTCCTCCATGTCGACCACCAGCGACTCGATCGGCTCCTGCATCACGCCGTCGATCTGCTTGATGATCACCTCGGGGCGCGACACGGCCAGCTCGTAACCTTCGCGGCGCATGGTCTCGATCAGGATCGACAGGTGCAGTTCGCCGCGGCCGCTGACCTTGAACTTGTCGGCATCGGACGTGTCCTCGACCTTCAGCGCGACGTTGTGCTGCGTCTCGCGCGTGAGGCGGTCGCGCAGCTGGCGCGAGGTGAGGAACTTGCCGCCGCTGCGATCCTTGACGCCGGCGAACGGCGAATCGTTGACCTGGAAGGTCATCGAGATCGTCGGTTCGTCGACGGCGAGCACCGGCAGTTGTTCGACCGCGGCGGGATCGCAGAGCGTGTCGGAAATGCCGATGCCCTCGATGCCGCTGAACGCGATGATGTCGCCGGCCTGCGCTTCCGGCACCTCGATGCGCTCCAGGCCCATGAAGCCGAGCACCTGCAGCACCTTGGCGTTCCGCGTCCTGCCGTCGGCGGCGACCACGGTGACCTGCTGGTTGGTCTTGACCTTGCCGCGCTGGATGCGGCCCACGCCGATGACACCGACGTAGTTGTTGTAGTCGAGCGAGGTGACGCGCATCTGGAACGGGCCGTCCGGATCGACCGGCGGCGCCGGCACGTGCTCGCAGATCGCCTCGAACAGCGGCGTCATGTCGCCGCTGCGCACGTCGTCGCTCATGCCGGCATAGCCCTGCAGGCCGGACGCGTAGACGGTGGTGAAGTCGAGCTGGTCATCGGTCGCGCCGAGGCGGTCGAAGAGGTCGAACGTCTGGTCGAGCACCCAGCTGGCGCGCGCGCCGGGGCGGTCGACCTTGTTGACGACCACGATCGGCTTGAAGCCCATCGCGAACGCCTTCTGAGTGACGAAGCGTGTCTGCGGCATCGGGCCGTCCATCGCGTCGACCAGGATCAGCACCGAGTCGACCATCGACAGCACGCGCTCGACCTCGCCGCCGAAGTCGGCGTGGCCGGGCGTGTCGACGATGTTGATGCGCCAAGCCTCGCCGGTCTTCGGGTTGGTCCAGCGGATCGCGGTGTTCTTCGAGAGGATGGTGATGCCGCGTTCCTTCTCGAGGTCATTGCTGTCCATCACGCGGTCCGGGACCACGGCGCGTTCGTTCAGCGTGCCCGACTGCTTGAGCAGCTGGTCGACGAGGGTGGTCTTGCCATGGTCGACGTGGGCGACGATGGCGATGTTGCGGAGGCGTTCGACGGAATTGGACATGCTGGCTTGGACGGACTGGCTGGAGCAGGACTGGCTTTCCGGCAGGCTGAATGCGCGCCGCAACCGCGACGCGTGGAGCCGGAAAGGAAGCCGGCAAGTATACCCGGCGGCGATGGCGCGGCGCTGACTGCCGGGGCGACCCGAGCCGCGTTGACGGGCGCTCGGCTATCCTGTGCGACTTCCCCCCACGGAGCGCCGCCATGTCCCTGACCGCCACCTTCGACACCGACCGCGGCCCGATCAAGGCCGAACTCGCGCAGGACAAGGCGCCGCTGACCGTCGCCAACTTCGTCAACCTGGCCAAGCGCGGCTTCTACGACGGCCTCGATTTCCACCGCGTCATCCCGGACTTCATGATCCAGGGCGGCTGCCCGGAAGGCAGCGGCCGCGGCGGCCCGGGCTACCGCTTCGAGGACGAGGCCAGCAACGGCCTGCGCCATGAGCGCGGCGTGCTGTCGATGGCCAATGCCGGCCCCAACACCAACGGCAGCCAGTTCTTCATCACCCACGTGGCCACGCCGTGGCTGGACGGCAAGCACACGGTCTTCGGCCGCGTGCTGGAAGGGCAGGGGGTGGTCGACACCATCCGCCAGGGCGACAAGATCAAGTCGGTGAAGATCGAAGGCGACACGGATGCCGCACTGGCGGCGAAGGCCGACCGCGTGGCCGAGTGGAACCGCACGCTGGACGCCAACGCGCGGCCGTGAGCGACGGGCCGGGCGCGGTCCGGCCGAAAGTTTCACGTGATACCATTTCTGCCTGCGGCGGGGTGCGCCTGCGTCCCGCCCAACCCCCACTTTCCGCACCCAAAGGTTCCGCGATGCCCCAGCTCGCCTCGCGTGTCGGCCGCGCCAAGCCCAGCGCGATCATGCAGGTCGCCGAGAAGGCCAAGCGCCTGAAGGCCGAAGGCCGCGACATCATCAGCTTCTCGATCGGCGTGCCGAACTTCCTGCCGGGCGAGCACGTCTACGCCGCCGCGCGCGAGTCGCTCACGCACGACTCCGGCCAGTACGGCAGCAACCGTGGCAGCGACGCGCTGCTGGATGCCTCCCTGGCGCACATGGCGGAGGTCGGCCTGGCCGGCTTCACCCGCGCCAACTGCGCGACCGGCATCGGCGCCAAGCACGTCATCTTCAACCTCGCCGAGGCGCTGCTCGACGAGGGCGACACCATCGTCTTCCCGACGCCGTACTGGACGAGCTACCTCGACATCGCCGAGATCGTCGACGCGAAGATCGACCTCCTGCCGTGCCCGCCGGAACAAAGCTACAAGCTGCGACCCGAGCAGCTCGAAGCGGCGCTCGCGAAGAAGCCGAAGGTGTTCCTGTTCAACAACCCGTCCAACCCGACGGGCATGGTCTACGGCCGCGACGAGATCGACGCGCTCGCCGACGTGCTCGTCCGTCATCCGGACACGTGGATCATCACCGACGACATCTACAACCGGATGGTGTTCGACGGGATCGGCTACCACAACTTCCTGCACGAGCGCCCCGAACTGCGCGACCGGCTGATCTTCATCGATTCGCTGTCGAAGACCTACGGCATGCCGGGCTGGCGCGTCGGGTTCATGGCCGGCCCCGAGCAGGTGGCGAAGGCGGTCGTCGCGCTCAATTCGAACCACATCACCAACATTCCGGAAGTCACCACCGCCGCCGCGGTGGCTGCGCTCACCGGGCCGCAGGACATCCCGCGCGCGAAGAACGCCGAGTTCGCGGCCAAGCGCGACCAGGTGATGGACGTGCTGGCGCAGATTCCCGGCCTCGTCTGCCCGCGGCCGCAGGGCGCGTTCTACGTGTTCCCCGACGTCAGCGCCTATTACGGGAAGACGCACGGACCGACCGGCCTGAAGGCCGGCAACGACATCGAGCTGTGCAGCGCGCTGCTCGAGGCGAAGGGCGTCGCGTGCGTGCCGGGCTCGGCCTTCGGCGAGCCGCGCGCGCTGCGCATCAGCTACACCTGCCCGACGCCGCAGCTGGCGCCGGGGCTGCAGCGCATCCGCGAGTTCTTCGCCGAATTGACCTGATCCTTCCACGTGCAAATGAAGCGGCGCCGCGAGCGCCGCTTCGTCTTCCAGGAGTCGAAAGATGAAGCAACCCGTCCGTGTCGCCGTCACCGGTGCCGCCGGCCAGATCGGCTACGCCCTGCTGTTCCGCGTCGCGTCGGGCGAGATGCTCGGCAAGGACCAGCCCGTCATCCTGCAGCTGCTCGAGCTGCCGCTCGAGAAGGCGCAGGCCGCGCTCAAGGGCGTGATGATGGAGCTGGAGGACTGCGCGTTCCCGCTGCTCGCGGGCATGGTCGGCACCGACGATCCGCGCGTCGCCTTCAAGGATGCCGACATCGCCCTGCTGGTCGGCGCGCGTCCGCGCGGCCCGGGCATGGAGCGCAAGGACCTGCTGCTCGAGAACGCGAAGATCTTCACCGAACAGGGCAAGGCGCTGAACGATGTCGCCTCCCGAAACGTCAAGGTGCTGGTCGTCGGCAATCCGGCGAACACGAATGCCTACATCGCGATGAAGTCCGCGCCCGACCTGCCGGCGAAGAATTTCACCGCCATGCTGCGCCTCGACCACAACCGCGCGCTGTCGCAGCTTGCGACGAAGGCGAAGGTCGCGGTGGGCGACATCGACAAGCTGGTCGTGTGGGGCAACCACTCGCCGACGATGTATCCCGACTTCCGCTTCGCCACGACCAACGGCAAGTCGCTGAAGGATGCGATCAACGACCAGGACTGGAACGCCAACGACTTCATTCCGAAGGTCGGCAAGCGCGGCGCCGCCATCATCGAGGCGCGCGGCCTGTCGTCGGCCGCCTCGGCGGCCAACGCCGCCATCGACCACATCCGCGACTGGGTTCTGGGCAGCAACGGCAAGTGGGTGACGATGGGTATCCCGTCCGACGGCAGCTACGGAATCCCGAAGGACGTCATCTACGGCTTCCCGGTGACCACGCAGAATGGCGAATACACGATGATCCGCGACCTGCCGATCGACGACTTCAGCCGCGAGCGCATGGACAAGACGCTGGCAGAACTCGAGGAAGAGCGCGCGGGCGTGGCGCACCTGCTGTAAGCAACTCTGAAGGCGGCCTCGAGCCGCCTTCGTGTGTTACCTCGTCGTTCCCGCGCAGGCGGGAACCCAGCGACTTTCGCGTCGGGATCAAAGTCGCTGGACCCCCGCCTGTACGGGGATGACGGCCGATCCGCGATCCCTGTCCGCGAGGTTGTCGATGTCGCAAGTTCCTGCCGGCGCCCGTTTCCGTGAAGCCGTCGCCACCGAATCCCCGCTCCAGGTCATGGGCGCCATCACCGCGTACGCGGGCCTGATGGCCAGGCGCGTCGGCTACAAGGCGCTGTACCTGTCGGGCGGCGGGGTCGCCGCCAATTCGCTCGGCATGCCGGACCTCGGCATCTCGACGATGGAAGACGTGCTCACCGATGCGCGCCGGATCGTGGAAGCCACGCAGATGCCGCTGCTGGTCGACATCGACACGGCCTGGGGCGGCGCGTTCAACATCGCGCGCACCATCCGCAGCTTCGAGCGCACCGGCGTCGCCGCCGTGCACATGGAGGACCAGGTCGGGCAGAAGCGCTGCGGGCATCGTCCCGGCAAGGAAGTCGTGCCGCGCGACGAAATGGCCGATCGCCTCAAGGCGGCGGTCGATGCGCGCACCGACGCCGCGTTCGTGATCATGGCGCGCACCGACGCCGCCGCGGTCGAAGGCATCGACGCGGCGATCGAGCGCGCGGTCGCCTATGTCGAGGCCGGCGCCGACATGATCTTCCCCGAGGCGATGAAGACGCTGGACGACTACCGTCGCTTCAAGGCCGCGGTGAAGGTTCCGATCCTCGCCAACCTCACCGAGTTCGGTTCGACCCCGTTCTTCACCACCGACGAACTGCGCTCGGCCAACGTCGACATCGCGCTGTACTGCTGCGGTGCCTATCGCGCGATGAACAAGGCGGCGCTGCACTTCTACGAGACCGTGCGCCGCGAAGGCACGCAGAAGAACATCGTCGACACCCTGCAGACGCGCGCCGAGCTTTACGACTTCCTCGGCTACCACGCCTATGAGGACAAGCTCGACCAGTTGTTCGCGCAGACCAACAAGAAGGAATCCGCATGAGCGAGAACGCCAACCAGGTGCTGCCCAAGGCCAAGAAGTCCGTCGCGCTGTCCGGCACGGCCGCCGGCAATACGGCGCTGTGCACGGTCGGTCGCAGCGGCAACGACCTGCATTACCGCGGCTACGACATCAAGGACCTCGCCACGCAGTCGACCTTCGAGGAGGTCGCGCACCTGCTGGTGCACGGCGTGCTGCCGACGACGTCGCAGCTGAAGGCCTACAAGGCCAAGCTCAAGCGCCTGCGCGGCCTGCCCGCGATCGTGCAGGAAGCGCTGGAGCTGGTGCCGGCGAACGCGCACCCGATGGACGTGATGCGCACCGGCTGCTCCGTGCTCGGCACCGTGCTGCCCGAGCGTGAAGGCCATCCGGCTTCCGAGGCGCGCGACATCGCCGACAAGCTGATCGCGAGCTTCGGCTCGATGCTGCTGTACTGGTGGCACTTCACCCGCAACGGCCGCCGCATCGACGTCGAAACCGAGGACGACACGGTCGCCGCGCACTTCCTGCACCTGCTCCATGGCGAGCCGCCGTCGGCGCTGCACGCCGATTCGCTCGACAAGTCGCTGATCCTGTACGCCGAGCACGAGTTCAACGCATCGACATTCACCGCGCGCGTGATCGCGGGAACCGGTTCCGACATGCATTCGTGCGTCACCGGCGCGATCGGTGCGCTGCGCGGACCGAAGCACGGCGGCGCCAACGAAGTGGCGATGGACATCATCTCCCGCTACAACACGGCGGACGAAGCGGGAGCCGACATCCGTGCCCGCGTCGAGCGCAAGGAAATCGTGATCGGGTTCGGCCACCCGGTCTACACCGTCGGCGACCCGCGCAATCCGATCATCAAGGAGATCTCGCGCAAGCTCTGCACCGAGGGTGGCAACCGCACGCTGTTCGACGTGAGCGAGCGCATCGAGACGCTGATGTGGGACATGAAGAAGATGTTCCCCAACCTCGACTGGTACAGCGCGTCGGCCTACCACATGATGGGCATCCCGACGCCGATGTTCACGCCATTGTTCGTGATCGCGCGCACCACGGGCTGGAGCGCGCACGTCATCGAACAGCGCGAGGACGGCAAGATCATCCGGCCGAGCGCGAACTACGTCGGCCCCGACGATCGCGCCTACGTGCCGATCGAAAGGCGCGGCTGAGAATCGGGCGACGAAAAAAGGCCGCGCATCGCGCGGCCTTTTTTTGGAGAGTGAATGGAGAGCAGTGGGAAGCCCGGATCGAACGACTGCGTTCTTTCGCTTCTTACTTCTCTTCACGCGCTCCTGCAATCAGGCCTCCGCCGCCAGCACCTTCTTCACCGCCGCATCCCCGCTCATCCGGCGGAAATGCCGTTCGAGGTTGTCGAGTCCGCGCAGGTCCACATTGCTCGACTTCGCCCAGCGGGTGACCACGAAGAGATAGGGGTCGGCGATCGACCGCACGCCGGCGATCCACTCGCGGCCGATCAGCTGGCGATCGATACGCTCGAACAGCGTGCGCAGCTTGCTGCGTGCATCCGCCTGGGTCCGCTCGATGGTGCCGACGTCTTCGAGGTAGTTCGTGGCGCCGAAGAGCGGCTTGAATGCCGGGTGCACGTCCGAGTTGATCAGGCCGAGCCAGCGATTCACCTCGGCGCGGCTGCGCGGCGTGCCGTCACCGGCGAGCGTGGCCTGCGGCGCGCGATCGGCGATGTACTGGAGGATGGCCCCGTTCTGGGTCAGCACCCAGTCGGCTTCCTGCAGCGCGGGCACCGCGCCGGCAGGATTGATGGCGAGATATTCGGGCGACTTGCGCTGCTCGCGCGAAACGCGCTGCGTCTCGTAGGGCAGGCCGCTCCATTCGAGCGCGATGTGGTCGGCGAGCGAGCAGGCGCCCGGCGAATAGTAGAGCTTCATCAGTCCCTCTCCGTATAAAGAAATAAGGAGGGAACTATGCGCAGCGGACCGTCAATCGTCGATCACGCCGCGCGCAACAGTCCGTCACGCGTGGCGTGGCTTGAGCTTCTGCACGCGATAGAAGGTGTGGTCGCCGATCGTCGCCACCTGGTAGGCGTTGCGCCAGCTCGGCGAGGCGATCGCGCTGGCGGCGAAATGGCTGGCGCCCGGCACGATCTCGCGACGCTTGCCGGGCGGCAATGCCCAGTTGCGCTGCGAGTCGAGCGCGATGGCGACGGCTTCCGCCCAGGCATCGTCGTTGCGCAGATTGGTGTCGGTGGGCACCAGCGACGGCGCGAACTGCTTGGGCGCGGTCACCACCTTGCACAGGGTGTTGCCCCACAGGCCGCTGTCGCGGCGACGCAGGGCGACTTCGGCCACCGCCTGCTGGCCGCGCACGGACTGGTCGCGCGCTTCCAGGTAGACGGTGGTGCTCAGGCACAGCGAATCGGCGGCCGGCTGCGGCAGCATCTGCGACAGCCAGAGGATCCAGGCCAGCTTCATGCGTCGGACTCCTTGCTCCGTTGCGCCGGGCGGCGATGCTGGCCTCGCCTTGATCAAGGCGGGGTGCACGACCGGAGTCCGGCATGGCGTACTGGGGAGGGCGGCGGCTCTATGGCTACCTTCTGCCCGGGCGCCAAGCCCCGCGTAAAGCAGCGGGAGGGCGCCGGTGCCCGCCAAGGGGGCGGGCAAAAAGTGGGCGCACGGTAGCCATCGCAAACAAAACGCCAGCTGAACGCGTGACGACCGTCGCGGTTGCGGCGGGCCATGCGTGGGAGCCGCAGCAGGGCCGGCGCTAGTCGAAGGCGAAGGCGTCCAGGGCCAGCGAACCGTACTCGTGGGAGGCGTGCAGCGTCTCGCTGCGTGCGGCAGGGCCAGCCGCGCCCAGCGCGACGAACAGGGGCAACAGGTGCTCCGGCGTCGGGTGGGCGCGGCGCGGATGCGGAGCGAGCGTGGCCCAGTCGAGCAGGAGGCTGGCGTCGCCCGCCTGCAGTCCGGCGCGCATCCATTCGGCGAACTCCGTGGCCCAGCCGGGCATCGCCCTCGACGGGTCGTTCCAGGCGAGGTCGCCGAGGTTGTGCACGAAGCCGCCGGAGCCGATCACCAGCACGCCCTGTTCGCGCAACGGCGCGAGTGCGCGGCCGAGGTCGAAGTGCAGGCGTGCGTCCGCCTGCGGCACCACCGCGACCGACACCACCGGGATATCCGCCTGCGGGTACATCCGGCGCAGCGGTACCCAGACGCCGTGGTCCAAGCCACGGCCCGGCAGCAGCGTCGCCGGCAGCCCGGCGTCGTGGAGCAGCTCGGCGATGTGCCCCGCCAGGTCAGGGTCGCCGGGCGCCGGATAGCGCAACTGGTAGAGCTGGGGCGGGAAGCCGTTGAAGTCGTGCACGGTGGCGGGGTGCGGATCCACGCCGACCGCCGGCTGCCGGGCCGTGAAGTGCGCCGAGGCGACGACGATCGCGCGCGGTTGCCCTAGGCGCCGGCCGAGCCCGTCCAGGAACCGCCCCGCAGGGGAATCCTCCACCGCGAGCATCGGCGATCCGTGGGAGAGGAACAGGCTGGGCAGGCGAAGTGGGACGTCCATCCGCAGAGCATGCGCCCGCGGTCGTGCATGACCAATGGAGGCTTGCGGGACGGTCCGTGCCGGCAACGCGATGGCGATCACACGCCTCTGGCAAAATACCGGGCTTCCTTCCGCCAGCCGCACCCCATGAGCCACTACGACGCCCGCTCCGCCGTCCGCCCGCAGCCCGACCAGCCGATGGTCGACATCGCCGACTACGTCATCGACTACCGGGTCGATTCGCAGGAGGCGTACGACACCGCCCGCTACATGCTGCTGGACTCACTGGCCTGCGCGATGCTGGCGATGAAGTTCCCCGATTGCGTCAAGCACCTCGGCCCGATCGTCCCCGGCGCGGTCCTGCCGGGGGGCGCGCTGGTGCCGGGCACGGGCTTCGAGCTCGATCCGGTCCAGGCTGCCTTCAACATCGGCACCCTGGTCCGCTGGCTCGATTTCAACGACACCTGGCTTGCCGCGGAGTGGGGCCATCCGTCCGACAACCTCGGCGCCATCCTCGCCGTCGCCGACTGGCAGAGCCGGCAGGCGCTGCGCGACGGCGGCACGCCGATCACCGTGCGCGACGTCCTCACCTGGGCGATCAAGGCGCACGAGATCCAAGGCTGCTACGCGCTGCAGAACTCGTTCAACCGCGTCGGCCTCGACCACGTGATCCTGGTCCGCCTCGCGTCGACGGCGGTCGCCACCGCGATGATGGGCGGCGGCAAGGACGAGGTGACCACCGCCGTCTCGCATTCGTGGATCGACAACGGCGCCCTGCGTACCTACCGCCACGCGCCGAACACCGGCCCGCGCAAGAGCTGGGCTGCCGGCGACGCCTGCCGCCGCGCGGTCACCCACGCGCTGAATGCCGTGCACAAGAAGGTGGTCGGCTACCCGAGCGCGCTGAGCGCCAAGACCTGGGGCTTCTACGACGTCGCGTTCAAGGGCAACGCCTTCCAGTTCGAGCGTCCCTTCGGCAGCTACGTGATGGAGAACGTGCTGTTCAAGATCAGCTTCCCGGCCGAGTTCCATGCCCAGACCGCGGTCGAGGCCGCCATGCGCCTGCATCCGCAGGTCGCCGGTCGCATCGACCAGATCGAGCGGATCGAGATCGGCACCCAGGAAGCCGGCGTCCGCATCATCGACAAGACCGGCCCGCTGGCGAACTACGCCGACCGCGACCACTGCATCCAGTACATGGTCGCCGTGCCGCTGCTCTTCGGCCGCCTGACCGCCGAGGACTACGGCGACGCGGTCGCCGCGGACCCGCGCATCGACGCCCTGCGCGACAAGATGGCAGTGCGCGAGAACCCGCAGTTCACCCAGGACTACTTCGACCCGGACAAGCGCTACATCGGCAATGCGGTCCAGGTCTTCTTCAAGGACGGCAGTTCGACCGAGAAGGTCTCGATCGATTACCCGATCGGCCACCGCAAGCGCCGCGCCGAGGGCATCCCGGTGCTGATGGCCAAGTGCGAGGCGGCCCTCCGCGCGCACCTGCCCGGAGCCCAGGTGGACCGCATCCTGGAACTCGCCGCGAACCCGGCGCAACTCGAAGCCCTGCCGATCGAGCAGTTCACGAACCTGTATCGGGCCTGACAAAACCCCGGCGGGGAGTCGATGGCCATCCCTTAACCGTTATGCTAGCGTTAACAGGGCTTTCACCGCGTACGAACTAGTCTGGCCGGGATGGCGTGGTGTGGCCGTTCCGAGCTCGCTTCACCGCTTTCTCTTTCTGATCAAGGAGCTGAACATGAATAAGAAACTCCTCTGCGCCGCGCTGCTGGGCGGGCTGGGCGTGGCACAGGCGGCGTCCGCGCAGGACTTCGACAATCGCTGGTACCTCACCGGCGACATCGGCTACAACTACCAGGACAACACCCGCGACACCGAGAACGCGATGTTCGGCGCCGTCGGCGTGGGTCGCTTCGTCACCAAGGACTGGTCGCTGGACGGCCAGGTCAACTGGCAGAACCCGCGCCAGAACCGCGATCACACCAACCGCTGGGCCCAGTACGGCGTCTCGCTGGACCTGCGTCGCCACTTCCTCGCCGACGGCCGCAACTGGAATCCGTACATCCTGATGGGCCTGGGCTACCAGCGCGCCGACGAGGAGTTCGAGACGCCCACGAACGTGCAGCTGCACCGCAAGAGCGGCCACCTGGCCGGCAAGGTCGGCCTGGGCCTGCAGGGCGACCTCGGTCGCGTCTCGCTGCGCACCGAACTGGCGGTCCGCTTCGACATGGACGGCAACGCGGTCGACCTGAACGGCAACCGCTTCAGCAACTCCTATTTCAACGACGTGCTGGCTTCGGTCGGTGTCGTGGTGCCGCTGGGCGCTGCCCCGGCCGCCCCGGTCGCCCCCGCTCCGGCGGCCCCGAGCTGCGCCGACATGGACAGCGACGGCGACGGCGTCAATGACTGCAACGACAAGTGCCCGAACTCGCAGCCCGGCCAGACCATCGGTCCGGATGGTTGCCCGGTGCCGGTGTCGATCGACCTGAAGGGCGTCAACTTCGACTTCGACAAGTCGACCCTGCGCCCGGATGCGGTCGAGATCCTGAACCAGGCGGTCGAGATCCTGAAGCGCTATCCCGACCTGAAGGTCGAGGTCGCCGGCCACACCGACTCGATCGGTACCGACGCCTACAACCAGAAGCTGTCGGAGCGTCGCGCCAAGGCGGTCTACGACTACCTGACCAGCAACGGCGTCGATGCGTCGCGCCTGATCGGCCCGAACGGTTACGGCAAGAGCCGCCCGATCGCGCCGAACACCAACCCGGATGGTTCGGACAATCCGGAAGGTCGCGCGCAGAACCGCCGCACCGAGCTGAACGTCCAGAACAAGTAAGCGTTCATCGGTGTGCGACACGAAGCCCGGCGCATCGCGCCGGGCTTTTTTTTGCGCCCGTGCGCATGCATTCAGCAACACCGTCCAAACGCGCGGTGGCCTTCGATTGAGCCGCGGGTTGGGCGCGCCTACACTGCGAGGCTTCGAGTGTCGGAGGCTTCCATGCGCCATCCACTGCTGCTTCTCGGTGTGCTCGCGATGCCGTTCGCGGCGCGCGCCACGTCCTGCCCGGCGCCGACGCCCATTTCTCCGCTCGAGTCCGCCAGTGCCGCACCGCTGTCGAGCGAACTGGCTTTCGAGCCGCGTCCGCTCGGCGCGCCCGCCGGCGTGCTTTCGCAGGCCTACGACGCCTCGCTCGCGGTGGATCGCGTGCTGTTCCGCCAGCAGCTGTCGCAGTGCCTGGATCTCGCCAATGCCGCACCGGCGGCCGGCGGGATCGGGCCGGACAACCCCGCGGCGTACAAGCCGCGCACCGAGTACGACAACACGCCCTGGCGCTTCAACATGAGCCAGAACGGCAAGAAGATGACCGCCGACGAGTTCGCCGCGTGGATGCAGGCGCGTGGCGTGCATGTCGTGCCGGCCAAGCCCGCGGCCGCGCCGTTGCCGGCACCGCCGCCCGCGGATCCCGCCAAGCCTTGAAGCCGCCTCGCGGGCGCCGGGAAGCGAGCGCCGGATCGGCGTTGCGTGATGGCCGGCCTGCGCGTGTGATCCGCCACGGGCTGGCGCGCGTGCTGTCCAAGCGCGGCCTCTGCTCGCGGACGGAAGCTGCGCGCTGGGTCGGCGATGGTCGGGTCAGCGTCGACGGACGCATCGTCCGCGATCCGGAAGCCCCGACCCTTCCGGACGCACGCATCGCCATCGATGGAGTGGCCGCGGTTGCCGCGCGCCGCTGCTATATCGCGTTGCACAAGCCGCGTGGCCTGGTGACGACCACGCGCGACGAACAGGGGCGCGATACGGTCTACCGGTGCCTCGACGGCGCCGGCCTGCCATGGCTGGCGCCGGTCGGCCGGCTCGACAAGGGGAGCGAAGGCCTGCTGCTGTTGGGCAACGATCCCGCATGGGCCGCCGCCATCACCGATCCCGCGACCGGGCCGTCGAAAACCTACCACGTGCAGGTCGACGCGCTGCCGGACGAAACGCTGCCCGGCGCGCTGGTGCGCGGCGTCGAGGTCGACGGCGAGCTGCTGCGCGCGCAGGCGGCCCGCGTGCTGCGCGTCGGGCAGAAGAACGCGTGGCTGGAGCTGGTGCTGGACGAAGGCCGCAACCGGCATATCCGCCGGCTGCTCGCCGCGTTCGACGTCGGCGTGCTGCGGCTGGTGCGCGTGGCGATCGGTGATCTGGCCCTGGGCGACCTGCCGAAGGGAGCCTGGCGCGAACTGACGGCCGACGAAATCGCCGCATTTGTGCCGCCGTCCGCGACGGTCAGGCCTTCAGCACGCCCAGCTCGCGGCCGATCCGGGTGAAGGCATCGATCGCACGGTCGAGGTGTTCGCGCGTGTGCGCCGCGGAGATCTGCGTGCGGATGCGCGCCTGGCCCTTGGGGACCACCGGGAAGAAGAAACCGATCGCGTAGATGCCTTCCTCGAGCAGGCGCTGGGCGAAGCGCTGCGCGAGCGGCGCGTCGTACAGCATCACCGGGCAGATCGGATGTACGCCCGGTTTGATGTCGAAGCCGGCGGCGGTCATGCGTTCGCGGAAGTGCGCTGTGTTGTCCTGCAGTCGTGAGCGCAGGTCGCCTGCCTGCGACAGCATCTCGAACGCCTTGATGCCCGCCGCGACCACGTGCGGCGGCAGCGAGTTGGAAAACAGATAGGGGCGCGAGCGCTGGCGCAGCAGTTCGATCACCTCGCGCTTCGCCGTGGTGAAGCCGCCGAGCGCGCCGCCCATCGCCTTGCCGAGCGTGCCGGTGAAGATGTCGATCCTGTCCATCACACCCTTCACTTCGGCCGAGCCGCGACCCGTCTTGCCGAGGAAACCGGTCGCATGGCACTCGTCGATGTGGACGAGCGCGCCGTATTTCTTCGCGAGCGCGGTGATCTCGCCGAGCGGCGCGATGAAACCGTCCATCGAGAACACGCCGTCGGAGGTGACGAGAATCGTGCGCGCGCCGTCGGCCTTCGCCTGCTGCAGCTGCTTTTCCAGGTCGGCCATGTCGCAGTTGCCGTAGCGATAGCGCTTCGCCTTGCACAGGCGCACGCCATCGATGATCGAGGCGTGGTTGAGGGCGTCGCTGATGATCGCGTCATTCTCGTCGAGCAGCGGCTCGAACAGGCCGCCGTTGGCGTCGAAACAGGCGGCGTAGAGGATCGTGTCTTCCGTGCCAAAGAAGTCGGCGATCGTCTTTTCCAGTTGCTTGTGCAGGTCCTGCGTGCCGCAGATGAAGCGCACGCTGGCCATGCCGAACCCGTGCGTGTCGAGCGCGTCCTTCGCCGCCTGGATCATCGCCGGGTGGTCGGCGAGCCCCAGGTAGTTGTTGGCGCAGAAGTTCAGCACCGTGCGGCCATCGGCGAGCGTGATCTCCGCCGCCTGCGGGCTGGTGATGATGCGCTCGGCCTTGAACAGGCCGGCGTCGCGGATTTCGTCGAGTGTGGCTTCGTAGCGTTCGGTCAGCATGGGGGCGAGTGAAGAGTGGAGAGGAGTGAGAAGTGAGAGGAAAGCAGGAGCGGCTGGACTCGTTTCACTCTGAAATTTTGTCAGCTACCTGGAAGTGAGCGCGGCAAGGGTCGGGACGGAGCGCCTTTACTCATTTCTCACTCCTCTCCACTCCACTCTCCACTCATTCCTTCCCCGTCAATTCCAGCTCAGCACGACCTTGCCGGCCTTGCCCGATTCCATCAGCTCGAAGCCCTGCTGGAATTGCTCCACCGGCAGCTGGTGCGTGAGCACCTTGCCGAGCGGGAAGCCACCGAGCACGAGCTGGGTCATCTTGTACCAGGTCTCGTACATGCGCCGGCCGTAGATGCCGTGGAGGGTGAGGCCCTTGAAGATGATCTTGTCCCAGTCGGCGCCCGCGCCCTTGGGCATGATGCCGAGCATCGCGATCTTGCCGCCGTGGTACATGCAGTCGAGCATGTCGTTGAAGGCGTGTGGATTGCCGCTCATTTCCAGGCCGACGTCGAAGCCTTCCATGTGCAGGTCGGCCATCACGTCCTTGAGGGAAGTGTTCGACACGTTGACCACGCGCGTCGCGCCCATGTCGGCGGCGAGCTTCAGGCGGTAGTCGTTGACGTCGGTGACGACGACGTTGCGCGCGCCGATGAATTTGCAGATGCCCGCGGCGATGATGCCGATGGGTCCGGCGCCCGTGATCAGCACGTCCTCGCCGACCACGTCGAACTCCAGCGCGCAGTGCGCGGCGTTGCCGAACGGGTCGAAGAACGCCGCCAGCTCGCTCGGGATCTGGTCGGGGATCGGCCACAGGTTGCTGGCCGGCATCACGATGTACTCGGCGAACGCGCCGTTGCGGTTGACGCCGATGCCGACGGTGTTCGGGCACAGGTGCTGGCGGCCGGCGCGACAGTTGCGGCAGTGGCCGCAGACGATGTGGCCTTCGGCCGATACGCGCTGGCCGACCCGGTAGCCCGTCACGCCCGGGCCCATGTCGACGATGCGGCCGACGAACTCGTGGCCGATGACGAGGCCCGGCTTGATCGTGCGCTGGCTCCACTCGTCCCACAGGTAGATGTGCAGGTCGGTGCCGCAGATCGCGGTCTTCTCGAGCTTGATCAGCACCTCGTTGGGGCCGGGCGCGGGGATCGGCACCTCCTCCATCCAGATGCCTATGGTGGGCTCGCGCTTGACCAGCGCCTTCATCAGAGCTTGGGACATGGGAGGACCTGCGTCGGCGTGCCGCGCGGTGCGCGGCGAAGGGCGGAAATTATACGCAGGGGATCCGCGAGGCCCGTGTCAGCCCTTGCCGATGGCGTAATCGAAGGCATAGGTGTGCGCGCCGTCGTCGCCGATGGCGATCGCCAGCGTGCCGGCCAGGCCGGAGAGTGCACCGGTCCCGCTGCCCGGGATCACGGCGACCTGCAGGCTGGCCGCGCCCCGATCCATCGTGCCGCTGTGCTGCAGCATGAAGGCGCCGGCGCGGCCGTGCAGCGTGCCGGCCACATGTTCGATCGCGACGTAGCCTGCCGAACCGCTGGCGGGATCGCCGGCGCTGAGCATCTCCACGACGCTGGTCGCGTCGAGGTCGCCATGGAAGCGCTTCTCCAGCCGCATGCGGCCGAACGCCGCACCTTGGCCGGCATCGATCGATTCCATCGCGGTGCGCTTCACGTCGAACGGACCAGCGGCCTGTCGGGTCATCGGGCTTCCTCGCGCGCGTCGGGCGGTCCATGGTACGGGCGATGGCTGCACGCCGTGGCGCGCGTCTGCTAGGCTGCAGCCGTCGCGGATTCCCATGCCAGCCGGCCCCGTTTCCCGACCCGTGTCCGACGCCGCTGCCGTGGCGTCCCTCCGCCGTGCCGGCTTGCAGGTTGTCCGCGCTCCCTCACCACTGGAGCGTGCGATGAAGGTACTGGCGTGCGATGGCATCCATGAAGACGGTCTTGCCCTGTTCCGCGCGGCGGGATGGGACGTCGCCGTTTCCGATCCCCTGAAGGATCCCGACCAGCTGGCGTCGGCGCTGGGCGGGGTCGACGCGGTGCTCGTGCGTTCGGCGACGAAGGTGCCGGCCGAAGCGCTGGCCGGCGCGCCCCATCTCAAGGTGATCGGCCGCGCCGGCGCCGGCGTGGACACCATCGACGTCGACGCCGCCACGGCGCGCGGCATCGCGGTGATGAATGCGCCCGACGGCAACACGCTGGCGGCGGCCGAACATGCGCTCTCGCTGCTGTTCGCGCTGGCGCGCCACGTGCCGCGCGCCGATGCCGGCATGAAGGCGGGCGGGTGGCCGAAGGCGGGACTGACCGGCTTCGAGCTGGAAGGCAAGAAGCTCGGTGTGATCGGCCTGGGCCGCATCGGCGGCACCGTGGCCCGCAAGGCGCAGGGCATCGGCATGGAAGTCGCCGCGCACGATCCGTTCCTGCCCCCGGCCGCCGCCGGCAAGGGCAGCGTGCCGCTCAAGCCGCTCGACGAGCTGCTCGCCTGGGCGGACATCGTCACCCTGCACATCCCGCGCACGAAGGAGACGACCAACCTCCTGTCGGAAGCGCGCATGCGTGCGATGAAGCCGGGCGCCTGCCTGGTCAACGCCGCGCGCGGCGGCCTCGTCGACGAGGCGGCGCTGCTGCGCCTGCTCGACGAAGGCCATCTCGCCGGCGCCGCGCTCGACACCTTCGCCACCGAACCGCTGCCTGCCGACTCGCCCCTGCGCGCGCATCCGCGGCTCATCCTCACGCCGCACCTCGGCGCGTCCACCAGCGAGGCGCAGCAGGCGGTGAGCACCATCCTCGCGCGGCAGATCATCGATTTCATCGAGACCGGCGCCGTCGCCGGCTGCGTCAACCTGCCGCCACTCACCGCGGAAGCCGCGCGCGAGGTCGGCCCGTGGATGCCGTTGATGTCGACGCTCGGCCGCCTCGCCGCACGCCTGGTGCCGGCGCCGACGCACCTCGCCATCACCTATGCCGGGAGCACCGGAGCGCTCGACACGCGTCCACTCACGCGCCTGCTGGTCGCCTCGCTGCTCGGCACGCATTCGGGCCGCGTCACCCCCGTCAACGCGCTGCAGGAAGCGGCCGCGCGCGGGCTGGTGGTGGCGGAGACCGTCGGCGGCGATGGTGGTGGCTTCGACCGCCTGCTGAGGATCCGCGTCGAAGGCGACGGCCTTGGGCGCGAGATCGAGGCGACCCTGCATCGCGGCCCGCGCGTCGTGCGCTTCGACGGCGTCGAAATCGAGTTCGACCCGCAGGCGCACGTGCTGCTCCTGCGCAACGAGGACCGGCCGGGCATGATCGGCACGGTCGGCACGCAGCTCGGCGCGGCGGGCATCAACATCGTGAACTTCGCGCTCGGCGCGGCCGGCGACGGCCAGGCGCGGGCGGCGATCACCGTCGACCGTCCGCTCGACGAGGCGCAGTTCGCGACGCTGCGCGCCACGTCCGGCGTGCTCTCCCTGCAGCAGGTCTGACATGCGCATCCTCCTCGCACGCCATGGCGAAACCGCCTGGAACGCCGAAGGCCGCTACCAGGGCCAGGAAGACATCGCGCTGTCGCCGGTCGGCGAAACCCAGGCGCTCGCGATCGGTGGGCGTCTGCGCGAAGTGTCGATCAACCGCGCGGAGGCGTCGCCGCTGTCGCGCGACAGGCGCACCGCCGAGCTCGCGCTCGGCGAGGAGCGCGCGTCGATGCTCAAGCTCGATCCGGACCTTATGGAGATCGCGCACGGGACCTGGGAAGGCCTGCTCGCCAGCGAAATCCGCGAGCGCGACGGCGACCGTCT
>JABFWF010000256.1 GCA_013362405.1 Lysobacter sp.
GAACGCTGCCTCGAATCGGGCGACGGGCTACAGTCCGATCACCACGCCGCGCTTCGCGGCCACCAGGAGCTCAGGATGGGCGCACGCGTCGCACTGGTCACGGGCGGTACCGGCGGCATCGGCACCGCGATCTGCCAACGGCTGGCCGCGCTCGGCCACCGGGTCGCCACCAACTATCGCGACGAGGGCCGGGCGCGCGCCTGGCAGGAACGCATGCGCGCCGACGGCATCGACGTCGCGCTGGCGCCGGGCGACGTGTCCTCGCCGGAGGAAGCGGAAGCGATGGTGCGCGAAGTCGAGCGCCAGCTCGGCCCGGTGGACATCCTGGTCAACAACGCCGGCATCACCCGCGATACCACCTTCCACAAGATGAGCGCGTTGCAATGGCGCGAGGTCATCGACACCAACCTCAATTCGGTGTTCAACGTGACCCGGCCGGTGATCGAAGGCATGCGCGACCGCCGCTGGGGCCGGATCATCCAGATCAGCTCGATCAACGGCCAGAAGGGCCAGTACGGCCAGGCCAACTACGCCGCGGCGAAGGCGGGCATGCACGGCTTCACCATCTCGCTGGCGCAGGAGAATGCGAGGTTCGGAATCACCGTCAACACGGTCTCGCCGGGATACATCGCCACCGACATGGTGATGGCGGTGCCGGAGGACGTGCGCAACAAGATCGTCGCGCAGATCCCGACCGGGCGGCTTGGCACGCCGGAGGAGATCGCCTACGCGGTCGCGTTCTTCATTCCCGACGAGGCGGGCTGGATCACCGGCGCCAACCTCGCCGCGAACGGCGGTCAGTACATGGGCTGGTAGCCACCGAAAGTAACCGCTCGCTGACTGCGATCGGCGTCACGCGCCAGCGACATGACCGTGGGGGCTTGACAGCCCCCGTTGCAAGCCCTGCTGCGCTGCGCCATGCTCGGCGCATCGCCCGGGGGAACGCGCATGGCTGCCCGCGTCATCAAGAAGTATCCGAACCGCCGCCTGTACGACACGGAGATCTCCAGCTACATCACCATCGAGGACGTGCGGCAGCTCATCGTCGATGGCGAGGAGTTCGAAGTACGCGACGCCAAGACCGGCGAGGACCTCACCCGCCAGGTGCTGCTGCAGATCATCGCCGAGCACGAGCAGGACGGCGAACCGATGCTGTCGACGCAGCTGCTGAGCCAGCTGATCCGTTTCTACGGCGATTCGCTGCAGGGCTTCATGGGCAACTACCTCGAACGCTCGATGCAGATGTTCCTCGACCAGCAGCAGCAGTTCCGGCAGCAGATGGGCGGCCTGCTCGGGCAGACGCCGTGGACGCTGATGAACCAGCTCACCGAGCGCAACCTGCAGGCGTGGAAGGAGTTCCAGCAGAACCTGGTCGGCGCGATGGGGCGCAGCGCGACCGGCGGGCGAGAGAAGGACCCCGACAAGACCCGCGGGGGCTGACGGATGACTCGGCGCGTCGCCGTCGTCAGCGGCGGCATGGGCGGGCTTGGCCGTGCGATCTGCATCGCCCTCGCCGACGCGGGCTACCGCGTGATCGCGGCCGACCTCCCGGATGGGCAACGGCAGGCGGAGTTCGAAGCCGCGGTCGCCGGCCGTGCGGTCGACGCGGCGGCGCTGGACGTCACCGACTTCGACGCCTGCCGCGCGCTGGTGGCGAACGTCGAATCGGCACACGGCGCGCTCGACATCCTCGTCAACGCCGCCGGCATCACCCGCGACACCACGCTGCGCAGGATGGACAAGGCGCAGTGGGACGCGGTGCTCGGGGTCAACCTCGACGGCGTATTCAACCTGACGCGGCCCGCGATCGACGGCATGGTCGCGCGCGGCTTCGGCCGCATCGTCAACATCAGCTCGGTCAACGGCCAGACCGGCCAGGTCGGGCAGACCAACTACTCGGCCGCGAAGGCCGGCATGCACGGTTTCACGATGGCGCTGGCGCGCGAGGTCGCGCGCAAGGGCGTGACCGTCAACTCGGTGTCGCCCGGCTACTGCGAAACGGCGATGGTGATGGCGATCCCCGAGGACATCCGCGCCGGCATCGTCGACAAGGTACCGGTGGGCCGGCTCGGGCGGCCGCACGAAATCGCGCGCGCGGTACTGTTCCTCGTCGCCGAGGACGCCGGCTTCATCACCGGCGCCAACCTCCCGGTCAACGGCGGGTTGTTCATGGATTTCTGAGCGCGCCCGCCTCGCCTTGCATGCACGCGCGCGACCGCCACAATGGCGGCCCGTTCGCCGACGAGACGCCCGTGAGCCTGACCACGCGCCTGACCTACGTGCTGCCGCATCGCGTGCTGTCCGCGCTCGCGCGCCGGCTGGCCTACTCGGGCCATCCGCGCATCAGCCGCTGGCTGATCGACACGGTGACGCGCCGCTTCGGCGTCGACCTGGGCGAGGCCGCCGAACCCGATCCGCGGGCCTACGCCACCTTCAATGCCTTCTTCACCCGCGGGCTGCGCGAAGGCGCGCGCACGCCCGATCCGGACCCGCAGGCGCTGCTCATGCCCGCCGACGGCCGCATCAGCCAGTGCGGGCCGATCGGACACCCCTTTCAGGAGCCGGGCCGCATCTTCCAGGCCAAGGGCCAGTCGTTCACCGCCGCCGAACTGCTTGCCGACGAGGACGCCGCGCGCCCCTACGCCAACGGCGTGTTCGCGACGATCTACCTGTCGCCGCGCGACTACCACCGCGTGCACATGCCCTGGAGCGGGCGGCTGCTCGAAACCGTGCACGTGCCGGGCCGGCTCTTCAGCGTCGGGCCCGCGGCGGTGCGCACGGTGCCGCGGCTGTTCGCGCGCAACGAGCGGCTGGTCTGCCATTTCGACACCGACTTCGGGCCGATGGCGGTGGTGATGGTCGGCGCGCTGCTGGTGTCGGGCGTGGAAACCGTCTGGGGCGGCGTCGAGATCCCACGGTACGGCGATGCGGTGACCGCCAAGGACTATCGCGGCGCCGACATCGCGCTGGAACGCTTCGCCGAGATGGCGCGCTTCAACTACGGCTCGACGGTGATCGTGCTGCTGCCGGAAGGCGTCGCGTCGCTCGCATCGGGGCTATCGGCCGAGGCGCCGGTGCGCCTGGGCGAACGACTGGCGACGCTGCGCTAGCGCCATCCCGCGTCAGTCGCCGCAGATCGCCAGCTTGAGCCGCTGGCCCGGGTGGATCGCGTAGCGCGGCCCTTTGAGCCCGTTGTCGCGGGCGAGCTCGCGCATGTCGCACTCGAACTTCTCGGCGATCGACGTCAGCGTTTCGCCGCGCCGCACGCTGTAGTGGCCGGGCGTGGCCTTGCGCTTCGCCTTCGCCCTGGGCTCGGCCTGGGCCACCGGTTTCGATACCGATGACGGCGCAACGGCTGTCGGTGCCGACGCGGGCTGCATCTCCGCCGGTGCCGGCGCGGTCTGCACCGGCGCGCTCTGCACCGTCGTCGCGGACGTGGTCGCCGCACCCATCGGCGCCGGTTGCAAGTGGCCGACGCGCACGACCGCGGTGCCCGGATCGGCGCGCACCAGCTGCGCGGCGAGCTCGGCGCGCGGGCCCTGCGTGCAGTAGCGGCCGTACAGGCCGACGATGCGCGTGGTCGCGTTGAGCGTGGTGCCGACCGGCAGCCAGCTGGCGGCGTCGTAGCGCGGATTGAGGTTGCGCAGCGGGCGCAGGTAGCCCTCGCGCACGCCCTTGTTGCCGAGGCAGATCGCCAGTTCGTAGATCGACGCCGGCTGCTGCAGGTGCAGCGGCGCCGGCTTCGCGTCCCCCTTCGGGAACGTCAGGCCGTACTGCTTCGGGTGCAGGAACAGCCACGCCGCCGCGACCACCATCGGCACGTAGTCGCGCGTCTCCTCGGGGAACTGCGCGTACACGCCGGCGTCCCAGAAGCTGCGCCCGCCGCTGTTCTGGTAGACGCGCAGCGCGCGGCCCTCGCCGCCGTTGTAGGCGGCCAGCGCGAGCTCGACGCTGTGGTTGAGTTCGCCCATGCGCTCGTTGAGGTAGGCGGCGCTCGCTTCCGCGGCGGCGCGCGGGTCGTAACGGGTGTCGAAGCCGGTGGCGTCGGGGCCGAGGCCGAAGCGGCGCCCGGTCGCGTACATGAACTGCAGCGGGCCGGCGGCGCCGGTGCGCGAGGTCACGTGCACCTTGCCGTTGGATTCCTTCGCCATGATCCCGAACAGCAGCGCTTCCGGCAGCCCGGCGCGCTGGTACGACGGCCACATCAGCTGGCGCATCGTTTCGTAGTTCTCGTAGCTCTGCAGCAGCGCGCCGCGCATGTCGGTGAGCCAGCGGCGGATGCCGGCCTGCACCGCCGGGTTGTACTGCACCATCGCGTCGAAGTCGTGGCCGTCCGCGGCCAGCAGGCTCGCCGCGTGCGCGGCTTGCGGGACCGAGGCGTTGAACGCCGCGACGCCGGCGTGGTCGGGGTCGGGATCGGCCGGGTCGACGTCACCGTCGTCGGCATCGGTCGCGCCACCGTCGGCGGCGTCCTTGAGCAGGCGCTTGTACGTCCCGAGCAGGGTCGACATCTGGCAGCCGCGCTGCTTGCCGCACGCGGCGACCGCGTCTTCCATGTCCTCCAGCGCGGCGTCGCTTTCCTTCTTCCCGTCCGGCGCGTTGTTGGCGATCTTCACGAGCGCGCCGCGGTAACGCGCCTCGGCGGCGCCCATCTGCTGGTTGATGGCGGCGACCGCGGTGTCGTCGCGGCGCGAGGCGATGGCGTCGGGTGCCGCGGCCAGCAGCACGGACAGGACGCAGGCGAGCGGCGCGAGGCGCGGGAGGACGGCTCGATGCATGACGATCGTGTGAAAAACCCCGGAAAACCGCAGGGTAGCCCCGCGCCGCCCCTTCAAACAAGGGACAGGCGTCGCAGCGGCGCGTGCCGGCCGCGCATACGCACGCATGAATGCACAGGTCGGCAATCGCGTGCTTAGAATCCGGCGACCCCTCCAGTGGAGCGTGCGCTGCCTTCTCCCCTCCTCGTCGGCAAGGGCACCACCGACAACATCCCCGTCGTGCTGCTTCCGCAGTACGGCAACCGCCACGGCCTCGTCGCCGGCGCGACCGGCACCGGCAAGACGGTGACGCTGATGACGCTCGCGGAAGGCTTCTCGCGCATCGGCGTGCCGGTGTTCCTCGCCGACGTGAAGGGCGACGTCGCCGGCCTCGCGATGGCGGGCACGGCCAGCGACAAGCTGCAGCAGCGCATCACGGACATCGGCGTTTCCGACTGGCACGCCGAAGGCACGCCCGCGATCTTCTGGGACCTCTACGGCAAGGCCGGACATCCCGTGCGCACCACGGTGAGCGAGATGGGCCCGCTGCTGCTCTCGCGCATCCTCGAGATCAACGACACCCAGTCGGGCGTGCTCGACATCGTGTTCAAGCTCGCCGACGATCGCGGCCTGCTGCTGCTCGACCTTGCCGACCTGCGCGCGCTGCTCGGCCTGGTCGCGGACGAGCGCAAGGACGTCGCGACTTCCTACGGCCTGGTCAGCACGCAGTCGATCGGCGCGATCCAGCGCGCGCTGCTGCAGCTCGAGCAGCAGGGCGGCGCGCAGTTCTTCGGCGAGCCGGCACTGGCACTGGCGGACCTGATGCGGACCACGCAGGACGGCCGCGGCATCGCCTCGATCCTCGCCGCCGACCAGCTCGTGCTCAAGCCGCGCCTGTATTCGAGCTTCCTGCTGTGGCTGCTGTCGGAGCTGTTCGAGAAGCTGCCGGAAGTCGGCGACCTCGACAAGCCGAAGCTCGTGTTCGTGTTCGACGAGGCGCACCTGCTGTTCGACGACGCGCCGCCGGCGCTGCAGCAGCGCATCGAGCAGGTGGTGCGGCTGATCCGCTCCAAGGGCGTGGGCGTGTATTTCTGCTCGCAGTTCCCGGACGACGTGCCGGATGCGATCCTCGGCCAGCTCGGCAACCGCGTGCAGCACGCGCTGCGCGCGTTCACGCCACGCGACCAGAAGGCGGTGAAGACGGCGGCGCAGACCTTCGTCGCCAATCCCAAGCTCGACGTCGCGACCACCATCGGCCAGCTTGGCGTCGGCGAGGCGCTGGCGTCGATGCTCGGCGACAAAGGCATCCCGCAACCGGTCGAGCGCACGCTGGTCGCGCCGCCGCGCTGCCGCATGGGCGCGATCACCGACGCCGAGCGCGCGCAGGTGCGCGCCGGCAGCCCGGTCGGTGCCAGGTACGACCAGGCGATCGACCGTGAATCGGCCGCGGAGGTGCTCGCGCACAAGGCGAATGCGGCCGCCACGCAGGCGGCCGCTCCGCCGGCGCGCACGCGCGCGCAGGACGAGGCCGAGGACAGCGGCTTCGGCCAGGCGGTGAAGGACGCGGTGTTCGGCACCAGCCGTCGGCAGGGCATGGTCGAGACGATGGCCAAGCAGGCCGCGCGCACCGTCGGCAGCCAGATCGGCCGGCAGGTCCTGCGCGGCGTGCTCGGCGGGCTGCTGGGCGGGAGCAGGCGCTAGCTGGCCGTCGGGGCACGGAGGCCACGTTGCATGGCGTGCATGCGCGCGGGGAGCGCGGCAAGTGCCCGTGCGGGCCGGAGCACCGGCGCCTCCCCTCCTCCGGCAAGTGCCTGGAGCCTGCCATGTCCCGCCTGCTGCCCCTGTTCGTCCCGCTCGTCCTTGCCGCCTCCGTCGTCCTCGCCGCGCCCGCGGCCGCGCAGTCGCGGTCCAGGCTGCCGAAGGCCGTCGTGTCGATCTACCGCATCGCCCCCGGCCACCAGCTGGAATTCCTGAAGTGGATGGCGGCGCGGGATGCGGTCGACCGTGAGGTCGGCGTGGCGCCCACCCAGTGGTATGCGCACCTGGATGGCGACAGCTGGGACTACGTCGGTATCGCCCCGGACGTCGATGCCGCCACCGACGACCGCCGCGAGGCCGCGGCCGCGAAACACGGATTGACCACCGGCATGCGCGCATCGCTGGAGCTGCGCCAGCACATGGCCACGCACACCGACACCATCGCCGCGGGGCCCCTACACCGCGCAGCAGCTGGTCGACACCGCGGGCAAGTGAAGGCGGCCGCTTGAGCGCGGGGCACGCGCTCTGCGATAACACGCGCCCCGCATCCCGTTTTCGTCCCCGATGTCGCGCTGGCGCCCGCCTTCCGAAAAGAGCACCGCCTTGATCACGCCGGAAGGCCATGCCCGCCTGAAGGCCGAGCTCGACACGCTGTGGCGGGCGAAGCGGCCCGAGGTGGTCAAGGCGCTCGCCGCCGCGGCGGCCGAGGGCGACCGCTCCGAGAACGCCGAGTACACCTATCGCAAGAAGCAGCTCGGCGAAATCGACCGCCGGGTGCGTTACCTGAGCAAGCGGCTGGAAACGCTGCGCGTGGTCGGCGATGCGCCCGCCGACCGCGAGGCCGTGTTCTTCGGCGCGCGCGTCGAGGTCGAGGACGTCGCCAGCGGCGAGCTGGCGCGCTACCGCATCGTCGGCCCGGACGAGACGGACGCGAAGCAAGGCTGGATCAGCATCGACTCGCCGCTGGCGCGGGCGATGCTGAAGAAGCGCGTGGACGACGAGTTCGAGGCCGCGCTGCCCGGCCGCGTGGCGCGCTTCGCGATCGTCGCCGTCGACTATTGAGGCGAGTGGTCTAGCGCGGCGGTCAGCCGCGCATCCAGCTGACGAGCATGCCTGCCGTCATCGCCAGCATCACGGCGGTCGCCAGCCAGCCGACGATGCGCAGTGGGCGCGGCGGCGAAAACTGACCGACGACGCGCGGATTGTTCGCCAGCAACATGATCACGACCATGACCGGTGCGGCGACGACACCGTTCAGCACCGCCGACCAGAACAGCGCGCGGATCGGGTCGATGCCGACGAAGTCCAGAGCAAGGCCGGTGAGCATCGCCGCCGCCAGCACCGAGTAGAAGCCCTTCGCGGCGCTGGGGCGGCTTTCCAGGCTGACGTGCCACTCCATCAGCTCGCCGACCGCATACGCGGCGGACCCGGCCAGTACGGGGATCGCGAGCAGGCCGGTGCCGATGATGCCGGCGCTGAAGATCCAGAACGTCAGCGCGCCCGCGACCGGACGCAACGCCTCGGCCGCCTGCGCGGCGGTGGCGACGCCGGTCGCGCCGGTGGCATGCAGCGTCGCCGCGCAGGTCAGGATGATGAAGAACGACACCAGGTTGGAAAACGCCATGCCCACGGCGGTGTCGAGGTCGATGCGCCGCAGGTGCCTGCGCGCCTGCCACGGTGCGCGCTTGAGCGGGCGATCGCGCGGCGCGTCGACCGTCTCCTCCGCCTCCTCCGACGCCTGCCAGAAGAACAGGTACGGGCTGATCGTGGTGCCGAGTACCGCGATCACCGCGGTGAGCACGCCGGCCGACGACGGCAGCGTCGGCACGAGCGCGCCGTGCAGCGCGTCGCGCCACGACACGTGCACGGCGAACACCGCCGCCACGTAGGCGAACAGCGCGAACGTCAGCCACTTCAGCACGCGCGCGTAGCGGTGGTACGGCAAGAACACCTGCAACGCGAGGCTCAGCAGCGCGAACGCGACGGCGTAGGCGAGCGCCGGGCCGCCGACCAGCAGCTTCAGCGCCTCGCCCATGGCCGCGAAGTCCGCACCGATGTTGAAGACGTTCGCGGCGACCATCAGCGCGACGATCGACCGCGCCAGCCAGTGCGGGTGGAAACGCCGGAGGTTGCCGGCGATACCGTGTCCGGTGATACGGCCGATGCGCGCGCTGATGTCCTGGATCGCGGTCATCAGCGGCCACGACAGCGGCATCGTCCACAACAGCGCATAGCCGAACTGCGCGCCGACCTGCGAATAGGTGGCGATTCCGCTCGGATCGTCGTCGGAAGCGCCGGTGATGAAGCCGGGACCGAGCTGGCGAATCAGGCTGCGCGCAGTGACGGGCTCCGGTTCTTCCGTTGCCGGGTGTCGATGGCGGCGGCTCAGATGCCACCCCACCAGTCGTAGCCGCGGTCTTCCCAGTAGCCGCCGCGGCCTCCGCCGAACGCAGCGTAGCTCGGCGCCAGCTCGATCGCGCGCACGTACTTGGGCTGCTTGTAGCCGAGCTTGCGCTCGATGCGCATGCGCACCGGCGCGCCGTTCGCGATCGGCACCGGCGCGCCGTTGAGCCTGTGCGCGGCGATCGTCTGCGGATGGTAGGCATCGGCGAGGTCCACGCTTTCGTAGTAGCGCGACCCGTCGCCGGCGAGATCGTCGAAGCAGTGGAACACGACGATGCGTGCGCCGGGCTTCGGGCGCGCGAGGTCGAGCAGGTGCGCCAGCGGCACGCCCGTCCACTGGCCGATCACGCTCCAGCCCTCGACGCAGTCGTGGCGGGTGATCTGGGTGCGGTTGGGCAGCGCGCGCAACGCGTCCAGCGAGAACTCCAGCGGCCGCTCGACCATCCCGAACACCTGCAGCCGGTAATTGCGGAAGCCGTCGGCCTGCAGCGCGCGGTATTCCTGCGTCTGCGGCGCGAGCGTGCCGTTGGGGCGGAAGGTCGGCGCGATCATCGACGCGGGGAATTCCTGCGCCAGCCGTGCGCCGGTCAGCGCGCGCTGCACGCCGCGGTTCAGTGGTTCGGCCAGCGACAGCAGGTCGACGAAGCGTTCGCTGTCCGACAATGCATCGCACCCGGCGAGCAGCGAAGCGCCGCCCGCGGCCAGCGCGGCGCGCAGCAACCGACGGCGCGACTGCAGCACGTCGTCGCTCATTCCCCGTCCTCCCCTTCCGTCCGCGGCCAGCGCACGCGGAAGCGTCCGCTCAGCATCGAGCGCAGTTCGTTCAGCGGTCCCGCGTATACCACCATCAGTACGTGCACGACGGTGAACAATAGGAACAGCGCCATCACCGTGAAGTGAATCGTCCGCGCGGATTGCCGCCCGCCGACGATCGCCAGCCACCAGCCGAGCACGCCGTCCAGTTGCGGCGACATCGACAGCCCGGTGAGCACCGCCAGCGGCGCCAGCACGAAGATCACGCCGAGGTAGGCGAGCTTCTGCAGCGGGTTGTAGCGCAGCGCTTCGGCACCGACCGGATGGTGGAAACGCAGGTGCTCGGCGATCGAGCGCGGAACCGCGCGCCAGTCGCGCCCCTGCATCGCGAGGTCGCGCGACAGGTGCCGGCTGGCCAGCGACCACGCGAGGTAGCACGCGCCGTTGATCACCCACAGCCAGGCGAAGAAGAAATGCCAGCGCCGGCCGAGCGCGAGCGAGCGCGGGCCCGGGATCGTCGCCCACTCGGGAAAGCCGCGCTGCACCATGCGCCCATCGGACGCCTTCGATACGCCCAGCACGCCGGTCGTCTCGAAACTCGCATCGCCGACGCGGGTGACGCCGCGGCCCTTGCCGTCGGCGCCGCGCATGCCGTCCATCGCCAGCAGCGGCCGCTCGAAATGCGAGGCCGTGCCCCAGTACAGGGCGGGATGCGCGTTGAAGATCTGCAGGCCGCTTCCGGCCAGCGCGAGCATGCACGCGAGGTTGATCCAGTGCATGACCCTCAGCGGCGCGCGGTGGCGCAGCACCGTACGCCACTCGTACTGCCGTGCGCCGATCGCGATCGAGGACACGCCGCCTCCCGCCGCCGGCCCGGGCGGGCCGCACGCGCACGGTGCGCGCGCGGCCCCAAAGCGTCAACCCTTGGCGCGGGTCGCCCGTTCGGCGTGGTAGCTGCGCACCAGTTGCTGGAACGCGGGCAGCGCGGCGTCCTGGTCGACCTTGCCGTGGGCGCTGAGCGAGAACACCACGAAGTAACCCGCCTCCTCCGCGTAGGCGACGGTCTGCCACTGCGCGGTGCCGCCGGCGCCCGGCATCAGGCGCACCGCGGGCAGCTCGCGGCCGTCGCCATCGGCGAACTTGAGCCCGTTCTGCACGTCGAGCTTGCCGTCCTGCGCGCGATAGCTCGCCAGGTCGTCGGCCATGAACGCGGCCAGCGTGGAGGCGCCGGCGTTCTTCGGTACCGCCTTCGCATACATCACCGCCGGCGCATTGGCGAAGTTCCTGCCGACCGGGGCAAAGGCGCTGGCACGGTAGTGGCTGCTGGCGACGGCCTTGCGCTCCCATCCGGCGGGCGCGGCCACCGTCGGCTGCTGCCACACGCACAGCGTGCCGGTGTCGACGCAGATCTCCGCCACCGGCTCGGTCGCCGCCCACGCGGCCGGCAGCAGCGTCGCCAGCGCCAGGCCCATCCACATCGCGTCTTTCCGGATCATCCGGCCATCTCCTCGATCAGTGCTTCGCCATAGAGGTCGTGCTCGTCGCTGCCCAGGATCTCGACGTCAACGAAATCGCCGGGCTTCAGTCCCGCCATCAGACCGTTCTGGACCTGCACGGTTCCATCGATCTCCGGCGCATCCGCGCGCGATCGCGCGATCGCGAGGTCGCCATCGACGGCATCGACCAGGCAACGCTGGACCGTGCCGACCTTCGCCTCCAGCCGCAGCGCGGAAATTTCCGCCTGCCGCGCCATGAAGCGCGCGAGGCGCTCCTGCTTCACGTCCTCCGGCACCGGGTCGGGCAGCGCGTTCGCGGTCGCGCCTTCCACCGGCGAGTAGGCGAAGGCACCGACGCGGTCGAGCTGGGCTTCGTCGAGGAAGTCGAGCAGCGCCTCGAACTCCTCGTCGGTCTCGCCGGGAAAGCCGACGATGAAGGTCGAGCGGATGGTCAGCTCGGGACACATCGCGCGCCAGTTGCGGATGCGTTCCAGCGTGCGGTCGACCGCGCCCGGCCGCTTCATCAGCTTCAGGATGCGCGGGCTGGCGTGCTGGAACGGGATGTCGAGGTACGGCAGGACCTTGCCGTCGGCCATCAGCGGGATGACGTCGTCGACGTGCGGATACGGGTAGACGTAATGCAGTCGCGTCCACAGGCCGAGCTGCGACAGGCCTTCGCACAGCGACTTCATCCGCGTTTCATATGCACTGCCGCGCCAGGTGCGTTCTGCATAGCGCAGGTCCACGCCATAGGCGGAGGTGTCCTGCGAGACGACCAGAAGTTCCTTCACCCCGCCCATCGCGAGCTTCTCGGCCTCGCGCAGCACGTCATCGATCGGGCGCGACACGAGGTCGCCGCGCATCGACGGGATGATGCAGAAGCTGCAGCGGTGGTTGCAGCCTTCGGAAATCTTGAGGTAGGCGTAATGCTTCGGCGTGAGCTTGATGCCGATGCCGTCGTCGACGGCCGACGCGGCCCGGCGCGGCACGAGGTCGACGAAGGGATCGTGCGCCGGCGGCAGCGCGGTGTGCACCGCCTGCATCACGCTCGCGTAATCCTGCGGGCCCGTGATCGCGAGCACGTCGGGATGCGCCTCGCGGATCACGTCCGCGCGCTTGCCCAGGCAACCGGTGACGATGACCTTGCCGTTCTCGGCGAGCGCCTCGCCGATCGCGTCCAGCGATTCGGCCACCGCCGAGTCGATGAAACCGCAGGTGTTGACGACGACGACATCGGCGTCGTCGTAGGTCTGCACGAGGTCGTAACCCTCGACCCGCAGCTGGGTGAGGATGCGCTCGGAATCGACCAGCGCCTTGGGGCAGCCGAGGCTGACGAAGCCGACCCTGGGAGAGCGGGAGGAAGCGTGCTGGGACATGTCGGTGGGGATGCGGGCGAACGACGACCGGAAGCCGCGCTTGAACGGGCTTCGGCATGGCAAGGCGGGCCGCGCAGTATAGCCGCGCGATTCGCCCTGCCCGGCGTAGGATGGGCGGCGGAGGTGAACCATGGGCGAATGGCATCCGTTGTCCACCGCGCGCGGCGAGGTGCAGGCCTGGCTGGCGCGACCTGAACAGGCGCCGCGCGGCGCGATCGTGGTGATCCAGGAAATCTTCGGCGTGACTGCGCACATCCGCGACGTCGCCGACCGCTTCGCCGCCGCCGGCTTCACCGCGATGGCGCCGGCCTTCTTCGACCTGCAGCAGCCCGGCGTGGAGCTCGATTACGACGCGGACGGCATGGCCCGCGGCCGCGAATTCGTCGGCAAGCTCGGCTTCGACGGCGCGCTCGCCGTGGTCGCCGCGGCCGCGCAGGCGCTGCGCAAGCCGGGACATCGCGTCGGCGCGGTCGGCTACTGCTGGGGCGGCACGATCGCGCTGCTCGCCAACACCCGCTTCGGCCTCCCGGCGGTGAGCTACTACGGCGCGCGCAACGTGCCGTTCCTGGTCGAACCCGCGCGCGCGCCGCTGATGTTCCACGTCGGCGGCAAGGACCCGAGCATCCCGGAGGAGGACATCGAAGAACACCGCTCGCGCCAGCCGCAGGCGCAGTTGTTCGTGTATCCCGACGCTGGCCATGCGTTCAACCGCGACGTCGACCCGCACGCGTACGAGCCGGCCAGCGCGCGGCTCGCCTGGCAGCGCACGCTCGACTTCTTCGGCGAGCACCTCAAGTGAAGCAGGCGAAGACCGGCTGGCAGCTGCACCCGCAACTCGCGGCGGACAGCCATCCGCTCGCCGCGTTCGCGCTCAGCGAACTACGGTTGATCGACGACGCCAACTATCCGTGGCTGGTGCTGGTGCCGCGCGTGGCGGGCGCCGCCGAGCTGACCGACCTCCAGGGTCCGCAGCGCCACCAACTGGTCGACGAGATCGACCATGCCGCGCACGTCCTGCGCGCGGTGTTCCGTCCGCGCAAGCTCAACGTCGCCGCGCTCGGCAACATCGTGCCGCAGCTGCACGTGCACGTGATCGCGCGCTTCGAGGATGATCCGGCGTGGCCCGCGCCCGTGTGGGGCCGCGTGGCCGCGCGACCGTACACACCGGAGCAGCTGGTCGAGCGCATCGCGCGCCTGCAGGAGGCCCTGCGCGGCTGATGGACTGGCGGATCGGACGACTGGGCGACGCCGCCCTGCTGCTGGCACTGGACGAACGCATCGATGCGGCGACGAACGCGCGCGTCCATGCGGCGGCGCGACGGATCGCGGCAGACCGCCCGACGTGGGTGCTGGACGTGGTGCCGGCATACGCGAGCGTGGCGGTGTTCATCGACGCGGACGCCTTCCCCACGACCGGCGATCCGCTGGCCGAAGCGGAACGGCACCTGCGGCCGCTGCTCGCCAGGGCGGACGACGCCGACATGGAGGATGCGCGCATCGTCGAAATCCCGGTGCGTTACGGCGGCGATGAGGGCCCCGATCTCGAGCGCGTCGCCGCGCAGACCGGCCTGTCCACGGGCGACGTCCTCCGCCGCCACGCGGCCGGCGAATACACGGTCGCCATGCTCGGATTCGCACCCGGCTTCCCCTATCTGCTCGGGCTCGATCCGGTGCTCGCCACGCCGCGCCTAGCCACGCCGCGTACGCGCGTGCCGGCCGGCAGCGTCGCGATCGGCGGCGCGCAGACCGGCCTGTATCCACGCCCGGGACCGGGCGGCTGGAACCTGATCGGCCGCACCGATGCCGTGCTGTTCGATCCTGCACGCGAGCCGCCCGCGCTGCTCGCGCCCGGCGATCGCGTGCGCTTCCTCGTCGAGCGCGCGCCGTGAGCGTGCACGTGCTCGCGCCGGGCCTGCTGACCACCGTGCAGGACGGCGGCCGGCACGGCTGGCGGCATCTCGGCGTCGGCGTCGTCGGCGCGCTCGACGACGATGCGCACGCGCTCGCCAACCTGCTGGTCGGCAACGCGGTCGATGCCGCGACGCTGGAAGTCACGCTCGCAGGGCCCAGGCTGCGCTTCGAACGCGCGGTGCGGATCGCCTTGTGCGGGGCCGACGTCGACGCGCGCTGCGATGGCGCGACCCTGCCCCGTGCGCGTCCCTGCCTGCTGCCCGCCGGCAGCACGCTCGTGCTCGGTGCGTGCCGGCGCGGCGCGCGCGCCTATCTCGCGGTGGCCGGCGGGTTCGACGTCGCGCCCGTGCTCGGCAGCCGCAGCACCGACCTGCGCGGCGGCTTCGGTGGCATCGAGGGACGGACGCTGCAGGCCGGCGACGTGTTGCCGCTCGGTGCGGCGCCCGCCGTGCAAGCCGAGGCCATGCGGATCGCGCGCTGGTGGATCGACGACACGCACGACGGCGATCCGCACGGCATGGTGCGCGTGCTTGCGGGCGCCGACGCGACGATTCCGGCCGATGCATTGTTCCGGCAATCGTGGCGCGTGGCCGCGGCCAGTAATCGCCAGGGGTTGCGCCTCGAGGGCGAGCCGCTGCGCATCGCCGATGCGCGCGAGCGCATTTCCGCGCCGGTCGCGCCGGGCACGATCCAGCTGCCCCCCGACGGCCGTCCGATCGTGCTGCTCGCGGATGCGCAGACCCACGGTGGTTATCCATGCATCGGCCACGTGATCCGCGCCGACTGGCCGCGCCTGGCGCAACTGCGGCCGGGCGACGCACTGCGCTTCGCGCCCTGCACGCCGATGGAGGCGCAGTCGGCATGGCAACGCCGACGGCATGCGCTGGCGCGGCTGGCGCTGATGATCGCCGCCGCACCACCCTTGTAGGAGCGACGCAAAGCCGCGAGCCGCGTCGTGCGACGCCGATGCCGTCCGTGCGGGTGGACGCGCTCGCGGCTGCAAGCCGCTCCTAGGCAGTCGGCGTGAGTTGCGTCTTGTCGGCCCGATGCTAGGCTCGGCGTCCCATTGCCAGGGAGTGCCGTCCATGCGCCCGTTGCTCTGCCAGGTCCCGCTTGCCGTCCTCCTCGCCGCAGCCGTCGTCGGCTGCTCCACCCGGGGCGCCACGACGCCGGCGACTGTCGCCGCCGCGGCCGCACCCGCGCCGGTCGATACCAACGCCGGGTTCGACACCGCGATCGACGGCTTCATCGACGGCTACTTCGAACACAACCCGGTGTTCGCCGCCAACGCCGGCAAGCACGAGTACGACGGCAAGCTGCCCGACTGGAGCCCGGCCGGCCTGAAGGCGAGCGCCGACTGGCTGCACGCGCAGCGCGACCGCCTCGCCGCCTTCGGCGACGACCGCCTCGATGCGTTGCACACGTTCCGCCGCGACTACGCGCTGGCGGTGATCGACGGCCAGCTCTTCTGGCTGGAGGATTCCGGCTTCGCCTACGGCAATCCCGCGTTCTACGCCGACGCGATGTCGCCGAGCATGTACCTCACCCGTCCCTACGCGCCGCTGCCGCAGCGCATGGATGCCTTCATCCGCTACCAGCAGGCGCTGCCGGCCGCGATCGAGCAGATGAAGGCCAACCTGCGCACGCCGCTGCCGGCGACGTGGGTCGATCTCGGCTACAACACGTTCGCCGGCTACGCGAGCTTCTTCCAGGGCGACGTGCCGAAGATCTTCGCCGAGGTGCACGACGACGCCCTGCAGTCGCGGCTGAAGCAGAGCAACGCCGCCGCCGTCCAGGCCACGCAGGCGATGGCCGACTGGTTCAAGGCGCAGAAGGCATCCGCCACGCAGGGCTTCGCGCTGGGCGCGGAGAAGTTCTCGAAGATGCTGCACGCGACCGAGCGCGTCGACCTGCCGCTCGACCAGCTCAAGGCCGTCGGCGAAGCCGATCTCGCGCGCAACCTCGCCGCGCTGAAGGCCGCGTGCGCGAAGTTCGCGCCGGGCAAGCCGCTGCCGAAGTGCGTCGACAAGGTCAATGCGGACAAGCCGCAGGGCGGCGCGGTCGACGGTGCGCGCGCACAGCTCACCGGCCTGCGCCAGTTCCTCGTCGACAAGGACCTGGTGACGATCCCGGGTCCCGAGCAGGCGAACGTCGAGGAGGCGCCGCCGTACAACCGCTGGAACTTCGCCTACATCGAGATCCCGGGGCCGTACGAGAAGAACCTGCCGTCGGTCTACTACATCGCCCCGCCGGATCCGAAATGGTCGAAGGCCGAGCAGGCGGCGTACGTGCCGGGCAAGTCCGTGCTGCTGTTCACCTCGGCGCACGAAGTGTGGCCGGGCCACTTCCTGCAGTTCCTCCATTCCAACCGCTCGGACTGGAAGTTCGGCCAGCTGTTCGTCGGCTATGCGTTCGCCGAGGGCTGGGCGCACTACACCGAGGAAATGATGTACGACGCGGGCCTCGGTGGCGCGACGCCGGAGACGCACATCGGCCAGCTCAGCGAGGCGTTGCTGCGCGACGTGCGCTTCATTTCCGCGATCGGCCTGCACACCGGCGGCATGACCGTCGCGCAGTCGGAAACGATGTTCCGCGAGCAGGGTCTGCAGGATCCCGGCAACGCGCGCCAGCAGGCCGCGCGTGGTACCTACGATCCGGCCTATCTCAACTACACCCTGGGCAAGCTGATGATCATGCAGCTGCGCGAGGACTGGACGCGCGACAAGGGCGGCCGCGCGGCGTGGAAGCAGTTCCACGACCGGTTCCTCGGCTACGGCGGTCCTCCTATTCCGCTGGTGCGCGCGCAGATGCTCGGCGGCGCGCCGGAGGCGAAGCTGTGGACGGCGCCGGCCGCGGCGGGAGCGCGCTGAGGCTTGCGATCGCTCGACTTCAACTGCGACCTCGGCGAAGGCTGCGGCACCGACTCGGCGATCGTGCCGCTCATCAGCTCGGCCAGCATCGCCTGCGGCGCGCACGCGGGCGATGCGGCGACGATGCGTGAGACGGCGGCGCTGTGCCGCGCGCACGGCGTCGCGATCGGCGCGCATCCGTCGTTCGAGGATCGCGCGCACTTCGGGCGGCGCGAGCTCGATATCGCGCCGGACATGCTGGAAGCATCGGTGCGGCGACAGATCGAGGCGCTGGCCGACGTCTGCACGCGTGCCGGCGCGCGCCTGCACCACGTCAAGCCGCACGGCGCGCTGTACAACCTGGCCGCGCGCCACCGCCCGACTGCCGACGCGATCGTGCAGGCGATGCGCGCCGTCGACCCATCGCTGCTGCTGTACGGGCTCGCCGATTCGGAACTGACGCGCGCCGGTCGCGACGCCGGCCTCGCGGTCGCGCACGAGGTCTTCGCCGAACGCGCCTACGACGCCGACGGCCGCCTGACACCGCGCGGTACGCCCGGCGCGGTGATCGAGGAGCTCGACGCGGCACTGTCGCAGGTGCGGTTGCTGCTGCGCGAGGGCGTCGTGGTCGCCCGGGACGGCAGCCGCGTGCGATTGCGTGCCGATACGCTGTGCCTGCACGGCGACCGCCACGACGCGCCGGCCTTCGCGCGCGCCTTGCGCGAAGCGCTCGAGGCCGAAGGCATCGCCATCCGCCCGCCGCAGGCATCCGCATGAACTACTGGCCGCTGCTCGGCATCGCGATCGTCATCGCCGGCTTCATCCGTCGCTACAACCCGGTCGCGGTGGTCATCGTCGCCGGGTTGGCGAGCGGGTTGCTGGCGGGGAAGACGCCGGGCGAACTGCTCGCCCTGCTCGGCGAGAGCTTCGTCTCCAACCGCGCGCTGCTGCTGTTCGCGTTCACGTTGCCGGCCATCGGCGTCCTGGAGCGCGCGGGATTGCGCGAGCACGTGCAGCAGTGGATCGGCCGTTTCCGCGGCCTGACCGTGGCGAAGCTGCTGGTCAGCTATCTCGGCGTGCGCCAGCTGCTGAGCATGCTGGGCCTCGTGGATGTCGCTGGACATGCGCAGACCGTGCGGCCCTTGCTTGCCCCGATGGCCGAATCCACTGCCGCCAAAGCGTCCGGCGATTTGCCCGACCAGGAAAAGCAACGGGTGCAGGCGCTGGCGGCCGCCACGGAAAACGTCGGCCGCTTCTTCGGTGAGGACGTCTTCCTCGCCTTCGGCGCGGTGCTGCTGATCCAGGGCTTCTACGCCCAGAACGGCATCGTGCTGGAGCCCCTGCACATCGCGATCTGGGCGCTGCCGACGGCGATCGCCGCGTTCGTGATCCATGCGATCCGCATCGTGCTGTTCCAGCGCGCGCTGCTGGCACGCGCGCCCGCGCCTGGGGCCACGGAAGCAGCTGCGCCGGAGCACCCGGACGCATGATCTCGATCGGGTACTTCTACTGGCTGCTGGCCGCCTTCCTGCTCTACTCGGCGTGGCGCAACCTGCGCGAGCGGCGCTGGGCGCAGGCCGGCTTCTGGTGCGTGCTGGCGCTGCTGTTCGCCGGCGGCGACCACGTGCTCGCCGCGCGCAAGGCCGGCGACCCGTTGCCGGCGCAGCTGGCGGGTGCCGGCGTGATCGCGCTCGCGGTGCTGGCACTGTGCCTGCGGCGCGTGCACGTGGAAGAAGCGCCGGTGCAGGCGCGCATCGCCTCCGCGACGCGGCTAGGCCATCGCCTGTTCGGTCCGGCGTTGCTCATCCCGCTGCTGACCGTGGTGGTGGTACTGATCGGGCCGAAACTTTCCATCGTCGGCCGGCCATTGCTCGGCGAAGGCAGCGCGACGCTGATCGGGCTCGCGCTCGCCAGCGTGGTCGCGGCGATCGCGTCGTTGCGGGCCACCCGCGCGCCACTGCATGCCGCGCCCGCGGAAGGCCGCCGCCTGCTCGACACCATGGGCTGGGCGGCGCTGCTGCCGCTGGTGCTGGCCACGCTGGGCGGCGTATTCGCCGCGAGCGGCGTCGGCGAGGCGGTCGCATCGCTGGTGTCGGCGGTGATCCCGGTCGACAGCCGCCTCGCCTGCGTGCTCGCCTACGGCCTCGGCATGGTCCTGTTCACCGTGATCATGGGGAACGCGTTCGCCGCATTCCCGGTGCTCACCGCCGGCATCGGCCTGCCGCTGCTGATCCACCGCCACGGCGCCGATCCCGCGGTGCTCGGCGCGTTCGGCATGCTCACCGGCTACTGCGGCACGCTGCTCACGCCGATGGCGGCCAACTTCAACCTGGTGCCGGCGGCGCTGCTCGAACTCGACGACCCGAACGCGGTGATCCGCGCACAGGTCGCGACCGCGCTGCCGCTGCTGCTGGTGAACCTCGTGCTGATGTACGTGCTGGCGTTCCGTTGACGCAGCGCTTTTACAATCCTGCGATGACCCGCCCCCCGACCATCCTGCTCACCGGCTTCGCGCCCTTCGGCGGCGAGGAGGTCAACCCGAGCTGGCAGGCCGCGGTCGCGCTCGACGGTGAGCGCATCGAAGGCCATCGCGTGGTCGCACGCCTGCTGCCGGTCGAATTCGACGCCTCGCTCGAAGCCCTGCGCGCGGCGCTGGACGAAACCCGCCCCGCCCTCGTGCTCTGTGTCGGCCAGGCCGGCGGGCGGGCGCAGTTGTCGCTGGAGCGGGTGGCGATCAACGTCGACGACGCGCGCATTCCCGACAACGCCGGCGCGTCGCCGATCGACCAGGCAATCGCCGCCGACGGCCCGGCCGCCTATTTCGCCAGCCTGCCGATCAAGGCGATGCTGGCCGCGCTGCGCGAAGCGGGCATTCCCGCGGAGGTCTCGCAGACCGCCGGCACCTACGTGTGCAACCACGTCTTCTACGGCCTGATGCACGCGCTGCGCGATGCGCCCGGCGTGCGCGGCGGCTTCGTGCACATTCCCTATTCGCCGTGGCAGGCCGCGCGCCACGCCGGCGCGCCGAGCCTCCCCGTCGAAACGGTCGTCGCGGGCCTGCGTCTCGCCCTGCGCACGGCCATGGCCACCACCACCGACCACCGGCTCGCCGCGGGCGCGGAGCAGTGAGCGCCGCGCCGGCTCAGGTGCGCGGCAGGGTGACCCCGGTCTGCCCCTGGTACTTGCCGCCGCGGTCCTTGTAGGACGTCTCGCAGACCTCGTCGGACTGGTAGAACAGCATCTGCGCGACGCCCTCGTTGGCGTAGATGCGCGCCGGCAGCGGCGTCGTGTTGGAGAACTCCAGCGTCACGTGGCCCTCCCACTCCGGCTCGAGCGGGGTCACGTTGACGATGATCCCGCAGCGCGCGTAGGTGCTCTTGCCCAGGCACACGACCAGCACGTCGCGCGGGACGCGGAAGTACTCGACCGTGCGCGCCAGCGCGAAGGAGTTCGGCGGGATGATGCAGACGTCGGATTCGATGTCGACGAAGCTGCCGCTGTCGAAGTGCTTCGGGTCGACGATCGTCGAATTGATGTTGGTGAACACCTTGAACTCGCGCGAGCAGCGCACGTCGTAGCCGTAGCTGGACGTGCCGTAGCTGACGATCCGGTGGCCGTCGGCGGCGACCTTGCACTGGCCAGGCTCGAACGGCTCGATCATCCGGTGCTGTTCGGCCATGCGCCGGATCCAGCGGTCGCTCTTGATGCTCATCGGGATTCCTGCGGCCGCCCCGGCCGTGAAGCGGTGATTCTACCCGCCGCCCACGAAAAAGCCCTCCCGGCAAGGCCGGGAGGGCTTCGGATGACGCGGGTTCAGACGCAGCCCGGGAACTTGAACGACGCGATCTGGGTGCTCCAGTTGAACGCGCCGTTGGTGCGCAGGTACTCCGTGCTGTACCAGAAGGTGCAATCGTCGGCCGGATCGACGGTCATCGTGCTGTAGTCGCCCCAGCGCGCCAGGTTCGAACCGGTCTGCGCGCCGAGGCCGTTGATGATCGTGGATTCCGGCTGCATGACGTTCAGCGGATCCGTGGCCAGCCGCCCGGTGTAGCGGATGCCCGGATAGATCGAGCTGCTCGACACGCTGTAGCCGACCGCCATGTTGCCCTGCTTGTCCATCGCGGCCGACGCCATCCAGCGATAGGTGTTGTCAGGCGAGAAGGTCGACTGCTGGTAGACGACCGGCGTGCCGTTCGGGTTGCGGAGCTCGTACCAGCGCACCCCGACGTAGGGATCCCGGCGCGTGGTGCCGACCTTGACCGAATGGGTCACGACCAGGGATTCGTGCGTGCCGAAGTTGCGGTAGGCGAAGCGGAACATCAGGCGATCGGCCAACGAGTCCAGCTTCTGCGACGTCCCGAGCTGGGGCACGCAGGTACCGCCGCCACAGGCCGTCGCGAACGTCGCCACCGGGATGCTGGTGGGACCGGTCAGCGTGGTGTTCGCGGTGTTCACCCAGTCGACGTGGAACTTCCACAGGTTGAGCGTGCTGGCGCCGAAGTTGACGAGGTAGTTCGGCGACCCCGCCGGCGGCGCGGTACTGCCGTCGACATCGGCCGGCAGCACGCCGCCGTAGCTGGTGGAGAGCTGGAAGCACTGCTGCGTCGCCGCGGCGCCGGTCAGCATCTTCGCGCGGTCGTAGGCGCACAGCTTCGCTCCGGCGAAGGTGTTGCCGTTGAACATGTTGAAGGTGATGTAGTACGCGTCCGGCCACGCGCCCATCTTCGGATAGTCCGGGAACACGCTGCCGTAGTTGAACGCGTACAGCCAGTAGCCGCCGGTGGCGTCGCTGGTCTTCGACACCGCCACGCACTGGTAGTACGGCGCCGCGGTCACCGCGAACTGCGAGATCACCCAGCGCTGCGCGGCGCGGTCGTAGATGACCACGGCGTCGCCGTCGTTGTCGGCCGCGCACGGGCCGCCGAGCGTCTGCCACAACGTGTTGGTCGGCACCGGGCCGTAGACGACGTTCTTGGTCGCCTTGTCGAAGATCGCCAGGCCGCTGTTGACCACCTGCACGTACTGCGTCGCGCCCACCGCGCCCGTGGTGTCCGGCGGCGCGCTGTTGACGGTGAAGCTGCCGTTGGGACCCGTGAAGCCGTTGCCCAGCCCGGGCACGCCGCTGCCGAGGGCAGGCGCCGCCGGGCCACTGGCGGTGCCCTGCACCGCCGCGTCGACCTGGTTGCCGGCGCCGTCGAGCATCGGCAGCGGGTGGAGCGGATGGGCGTGCGGGCTCTTGGCGAAATCGTCGGGGCGGTACATGGCACCGCGCAGCGAGTGGAGCGATCCGTGCTGGGCGGCGCTGACGGACGAATGCCCGTCGTTGCCGGCAAACGCATTGCCGGCACAGGCCAGTGACAGCGCCATCGCGACCATCGGCGCAAGCGTGGCCGCCTTGCGTACGTAGGAAACCAACATGTGGAATTACCTCTGGGTAGGTTCGGGGGAATGACGAGACCGCCCAGCGACACGGCGCATGCGGGGCCGGGCATCCGCCCGACCAGTCAGCGTCTGTGTCTTGTGCGCGCCGGGAGGAGAACCACCCGTTGCGAAACGGCCAGGAAGTGCTCGGACTTCGCTGGTCAGATATCCCGCTCCGACCCGCTCCGCCACCCTAGGCCATGGCGGGGCCGCCGGCACGCTGCAACGCAAAACGGTCGCCGGCCAGCCCGCAAGGCCCGGCACGCCGGGCCTTGCGCCCGTGGCCCTTACGTGCAGCCCGGGAACTTGAACGACGCGATCTGGGTGCTCCAGTTGAACGCGCCGTTGGTACGCAGGTACTCCGTGGTGTACCAGAACGTGCAATCGTCGACCGGATCGACGCTCAGTGCGCTGTAGTCGCCCCAGCGATTGAGGTTCTGGCCGGTCTGCGAGCCGAGGCCGTTGAGGATCGTCGACTCGGACTGCAGGGTGTTGAGCGGATCGCTCGCAAGGCGGCCGGTGTAGCGGATCGACGGATACACCGACGAGCTCGACGCGCTGTAGCCCACCGCTAGGTTGCCCTGCTTGTCCATCGCCGCCGAGCCCATCCAGCGGAAGGTCTGGTCGGGCGAGAAGGTCGACTGCTGGTAGACGGTCGGCGTGCCGTTCGGGTTGCGGATCTCGTACCAGCGGATGCCGGTGTACTGGTTGGTGCGCTTGGCACCGACCCTGACCGAGTGGTTGACCACCAGCGACTCGTGCGTGCCGAAGTTGCGGTAGGCCAGGCGGTACATCAGGCGGTCGCCGAGCGAATCGAGCTTCTGCGACACGCCGGGTTGCGGAACGCAGGTGCCGCCGCCGCAGGCCGCGGAGAAACTGGCGACCGGGATGGCGGTCGGCCCGCTGAGCTTCGTATTGGCGGGTGTCGTCCAGTCGACGTGGAACTTCCAGAGGTTCAGCTGGCCCGCAGTGAAGTTGAGCATGTAGTTCGGCGCGCCCGCCGGCGGTGCGGTACTGCCGTCGACATCGGCAGGCAGCACGCCGCCGTAGCTGGTGGAGAGCTGGAAGCACTGCTGCGTCGCC